>JALVLX010000047.1 GCA_027032855.1 Flavobacteriales bacterium
TTAGAAGTTATTCTAGGAAATCTAAAATCGGGATTCCTCACTTCGGCAAGCTCAGCACAAGTGTTCGGTGTTCGATATTCAATTTGATAAGATAAATAGCAATTAATATTCAGTATTGATAAAAACATAAAATAAAATGAGTTATAATAAAATCCCCAAAAAAGTCTTGGAAGATGCTATTGTACAACAATTAAAATTGGTGTACGATCCTGAAATTCCGGTTGATATTTACAATTTAGGATTGATTTACGACATTGAGATAGACGATGATCAAAATGTCAAAATATTGATGACCTTAACAGCACCCAATTGTCCGGTTGCTGATTCGCTTCCCGAGGAGGTCAAAACGCGTGTCAAAGCCACACATGGTGTCAAAAATGTCGAAGTTGAGCTGACTTTTGACCCACCATGGAGTAAAGATTTCCTCAGTGATGAGGCAAAATTGATACTAGGTATGATGTAAATCAATGAGTTAAAAAATTTACAAAAAAACTTTGTTTTGTTTTGCCAAAAATAAAAATGTTTATATATTTGCACGCCTAACAAAGGAAAGACCTGGTAGCTCAGTAGGTAGAGCATCTCCCTTTTAAGGAGAGGGTCCTGAGTTCGAGCCTCAGCCAGGTCACTTTTTTTTGAAATATTAATTATTACCGACCCGGTAGCTCAGTAGGTAGAGCATCTCCCTTTTAAGGAGAGGGTCCTGAGTTCGAGCCTCAGCCGGGTCACAAAAAAGTTAGGCATTACGCTTAACTTTTTTAGTTTTTACGCAACGCGCACGTGGTGGAATTGGTAGACACGCTAGGTTGAGGGCCTAGTGGCCGTTATAGGCCGTGCAGGTTCAAGTCCTGTCGTGCGCACTACAAAAGCCGGAATTCTTTCAGAGCTTTTTTTATTTCAACAAATCCGGTCTTATCTTTTTAGTAATTTCCTCAGCTTGTTGCTCCCGCCATTCGGCTATTTTTTGATGGTTGCCCGATAGTAAAACATCCGGCACTTTCATACCTTTATATTCCGGCGGACGTGTATAAACCGGCGGCGCTAACAAACAGTTTTGGAAAGAATCAGTTAAAGCGGAAGTTTCATCATTCATAGCGCCCGGAATTAACCGTACGATAGCATCAGTCAAGACGGCAGCCGGCAACTCACCACCTGATAAGACATAATCACCAATGGAAATTTCGCGTGTGATATGCAAATCGCGCAGACGTTGATCTACACCTTTATAATGTCCGGCAAGTATCATCAAATTGGTTTTTAAAGACAATTCATTAACCATTGTTTGCTTTAAAACAGGCGCATCGGGTGTCATAAATATAATGTCATCATAATCCCGCTCCGATTTCAATTGCGAAATCAACCGGTCAAGCGGCTCTACCATCAACACCATACCGGCACCACCACCGTATTGATAATCATCAATTTGTTTGTATTTCCCCTTACCGTAATCGTGAATATCATGGATGAAAATTTCTACAACTCCCTTATCCTTAGCACGTTGTATGATACTATAATTTAAAAAGCTATCCAGAAGTTGCGGTACGGCACTTAAAATATCAACACGCATAAATTTTATATTTTAAAGCAAAGATAAACATTTGAAAAAAGAATAAAACCGGTCAAAAAAATAATCTATAAAAATTTTCTTTTTTTCATAATAGTTCGTATTTTCGCAGACTAATGTAAAATATATAAAATATAAATTTCTAGAAGATGGCAATATTAGGAAAAATTCAACAAAAATCAGGCGTATTAATCGGAATTATTGCATTGGCATTATTTGCCTTTGTTATTCAAGGATTGATTAAAAATTCGTCCTCTTTGGGAAAAGGAGATGTAAATGTAATCGGTGAAGTAGATGGACGTAAAATGCCACGTGCCGATTTTCAAAAAAGAGTTGCTTTAATGCAAAAACAAGCTCGAAATTTTTCTCAAATGCAGGCTGTTAAAACAGTTTGGGATCAAATGGTCAACGAAGCTGTTTTAAACAACGAATATGAAAAACTAGGCATAAATGTTGGACAAGATCGTGTCAGAGATTTGGTTCTGAATGACCCTGCAATTAAAGGAGCTTTTACCAATCAACAAGGTGTTTTTGACGAAAACCGTTTGTCTGATTACATTGACCAAATATATCAAAACAAAGATAAAAATCCTGAAATTTTCGCTCAATGGAAAAATTATGAAAACTCCTTGATTGAAAATGAGAAGAAAAAAATATATATGAATATGTTAAAAGCAGCCATTCAGCCTACTTTAAAAGAAGGTGAATGGTTGTATCATTATGAAAATGATGCTGTTGATTTTAAATATGCGGCTGTTCCGTATAACAATATCCCCGATTCAGTGGTAAATGTTACCAAAGAAGACATCAAAGCTTACATTAATAAACATCAAAAAAAATATAAAACAAAAGAAAGCCGTAGTTTAAACTACGTATTTATTCCTTTGGAACCTTCTGCAAAAGATAAAGAAAAGATTAAAGACGAATTGAAAGCTTTAATCAGTGACAAAGAGGTTTATGATAAAAATGCACCGGACAACAAAAAAATTGAAAAAGGTTTTAAAAATACTGAAGATGCTGAAGCTTTTGCTAACAAATATTCAGATGTAAAACAACAAGCACGTTGGTATTTTAAAAATAAATTGTTTAGACAATTTGCAGATACACTCATTAAATTGAATAAAGGTGATATTTATGGTCCTTATGAAGTAAAAAAACAGGTTTACTTAACTAAAGTTACTGACACCAAAATGTTACCTGATTCAGCAAAAGCTTCACATATCTTGATTGCTTACAAAGGAGCTATGCGTGCCAATCCGGCAGTTACACGTGACAAAGAATCTGCTAAAAAGAAAGCGGATAGTATCTTAAAAGTTGTTCAGAGAAATCCAGCAAAATTTGCTGATTATGCCAAAGAATTATCCGACGGTCCCACCAAATCAAAAGGTGGTGATTTAGGTTGGTTTACTTACGGACAAATGGTACCGGCTTTCAACGACTTTGTATTTGAAGGTAAAAAAGGACAAATTGGTTTGGTTGAAACATCTTTTGGATTTCATATTGTTAAAATCAACGACCTTACAGAACCCGAAAAAGCTATTAAAACAGTTTCGATCATCAGAAATGTTGAACCTAGTACAGAAACTGAAAACGAAACTTTTTCCAAAGCAGCAAAATTTGCCGGTGAAGCATTGAATGCCAAAACAGCTAAAGACTTTTTTGCATTAGCTAAGAAAAACGGTTACGAACCTAAACCGGTCAAAAAGTTAGGTAGATATGAAGACAAAATTCCCGGGTTGGGACAAAGCAGAAATATTATCAGCTGGTTGTACAATGATGACCGTAAAGTTGGCGATGTTTCTAAATTTGATTTGGAAAAAGGGCATGTTATAGCTTTTGTAACTGAAATCAATAAAAAAGGCTTAATGTCTCCCGAAGAAGCATCTGTATTGGTTAAACCAATTTTAATTAAGAAAAAGAAAGCTGAAATCATTAAAGCTAAATTTACCGGAAATACTTTTGACGAAATGGCTAAAAATGCTAAAGCAAAAGTTGGTACTGCAACAGGTGTCAGACTAAAAAATCCTTACATCCCCGGATTTGGAAAAGAACCGGTTGTGGTTGCTAAAGCATTTTCACTTGAACCCGGCAAATTCTCACAACCTATTGAAGGTACTAAAGCTGTTTACATTGTTCAAACTATCAAAATTGACAAAGCGGCAGACATTAAAAATTATATGCCTTATGTAGAAAAATTGAAGAAAGAATATAAAAAAGGTTTAGAAATAAACGTAATAAATGCTTTGAAAGATAAAGCTGATATAGAAGATAATCGCATCAACTTCTATAAATAAAGAATTTAAAAGATTAAAAAAAGTCCGTTGCATTTGTGACGGACTTTTTTTTATAAAAAGGAAAAATTAGCGTATTTTTGTTTTTATAATTTTTTGAAAATACTACTATGAAAACCTTAAAAGACATTAACTTTAACAATCGAAAAGCTTTAATTCGCGTGGACTTTAATGTGCCTCTCAATGAGAAATTTGAAGTAACAGACAACACGCGAATAATAGCAGCAAAACCTAGTATTGAAAAAATTTTAAATGATGGCGGAAGCGTTATTTTAATGTCGCATCTGGGACGACCAAAAGGCAAAGAAGAACAATTCTCACTAAAACACGTTGTGCCGGAACTTGAAAAAGTGCTTGGTCATAAAGTCACATTTGTTGATGATTGTATTGGAGAGAAAGTTAAAAAAGCAGTTGCAGGTCTCAATCCGGGAGACATTTTGTTATTAGAGAACTTACGTTTTTATCCGGAAGAAAAAAAAGGCGATGAAAAATTTGCAAAAGCTTTAGCAGATTTGGGCGCTGACTATTATATCAACGATGCGTTCGGAACAGCCCACCGCGCCCATGCCTCTACGTCTGTTATTGCCCGCTTTTTTGACAAAGACCACAAAGCTCCGGGGCTATTGCTCGAGAAAGAAATTAACAGTATCCGCAAAGCTTTGGACGAAGGCAAAAAACCGGTTACTGCCATAATCGGCGGCGCCAAAGTATCGAGTAAAATTGGTGTTATTGAAAATCTTTTAAACAAAGTAGATAATCTGATTATTGTTGGTGGCATGGCATACACATTTTTAAAGACACTCGGCAATAAAATTGGGGATTCTATCGTTGAAGATGATAAGTTGGATTTGGCTAAAAGAATTTTGTCTGAAGCTAAAGAAAACGGTATTAACTTGATTTTACCTATAGATTTGGTAATTGCCGATAAATTTTCAAACGATGCTCAAACACAAATTGTTGATGCTCAAAACACTCCCGAAGGTTGGCAAGGTCTTGATATTGGTCCGAAAACGCAAAAATTACTTGACAAAGTGATTCAAGATTCCAAAACTATTATATGGAACGGACCTGCCGGTGTATTTGAGTTTGACAAATTTGCTACCGGAACGGAACAAATAGGTTTATCTATAGGAAGAGCTTCTGAAAAAGGCGCTTACTCTCTGGTAGGTGGTGGCGACTCGGTTGCTGCCGTTAAAAAACTGGGATTAACTGACAAAATTAGTTATATTTCTACCGGTGGTGGTGCGTTGTTGGAAATGCTTGAAGGCAAAACGCTACCCGGTATTGTCGCTCTATCTGAATAAATTGTTTATGAAAAATATTTTTACATACCTTACGATTTTAAGTTCGTTCATCTTATTTGCTCAAGAAAATCCGAAGCAAAAAAAAACTGATACGCTGTGGTTAGATGACGCTTCACATCATCAAAAAAACACAAGAAAAGCAACTGATAACCAAAACATTACAATTGTACAAGACACAACCAAAAAGAGCAAACAGCAAAATGTTCCGGTTGACTTAAGTGGCTTGGATATTGACAATGTCGTGCTGAAAGATTTACCCAATGTCAAACGCATGGATAGTCTGTGGTACAGAGAGTTGTACCGTCCGGAATTGTATGACAGTATCAAAGATTTAAAAATCAATATTGATAAGATTGCTTCAAAAACCATACATCTTGACAGTACTAAACTAAAACGCCAACTTGAATTACTCAATCAAAAAACACAGTTGGATATAGTCTATCATCCTGCTTTGGCACGAACAATCGAAGTTTTTTTTAAGCAACGCAAAAAAAGC
>JALVLX010000048.1 GCA_027032855.1 Flavobacteriales bacterium
CCAAATTTGGGCTATATAATATTTTTTAAAAGTTAATATAACTTTCTAACTTTCAACATTATAAACTTTAAACTCCACATTATTCATGAATAATGTGGGATAATATGTTTTATTGTTGATAAGTAATTTTTGTTTTACTACATCCGTTAATTTCAAAATCCTTGCTCGCACCTGTAACCGGTGTGCCGTTTTCTACTTTTTTAGCAGAAATAACGATATAATATTCCGTACCGTTTTGCAGCTCGGAAACCGGACGCATCCAGCCGTTGCTACCATCCAGCGTAATGGTAAACGAATTTTGCGACTTGTCAATCATCGGGACTTTAAAATAGGGTTTGTTGTTTGCCATATCCAAATCGGTCATTTTGATACAATAAAAATCCGCTTCCGGTGAAGCTGTCCAACTGACGTCAATTGTCTGCGGATTGGCATTTGCATTGTAATTGACCGTAATTTGCGGCACGGTCGTATCAGCGCCTTCCAATTCGTCGGTAAGGGTTTTGGTGTAACCGTCGCTAAACTTTAATGTAAAAGTATAAGTCCCTGCAGGTGGTGGGGTATTACCGACCGTACCTCCGGCAGTCAACATACCGGGACCTGCCCAAAATTCATGTAACTCATAGACAGTGCCATCAGGTCCTTTAACACTACTACCGTCTTCAACGATATCTTCTGCACCGGCAAAGAAAACCGGAACGTATTTGGTATTGCCCATCATGATCATCTTTTTGGTAATGACGTCGCCATAAGCATCGTCGTGGGTGTTGACAACTTCTTCGTCATCAGTGCTACAAGCGGTTAAAGTTAATATGCTTGTTAATATGAATAAGTATAAAATTTTATTGATTGTTTTCATTTTTAATTTGTTTTTAATTGTTAGTAATTATTTTTTTTATTGCTCCGGACCTAACAGGTTTGTTAAAATTTGTATTTCAAAAACACACTGTAACTACGTCCGGGTTCAAAAATGTGACGACCGTTTAAGTCATCGGCATTTTTAAAAGCGAAGTTTAAGTGATTATAATAAGTTTCGTCCGTCAAATTAAGAACTGCGCCCCCAACAGATAAGCCCTTATAAGGTTTCCAACCCAAACGTAAATCTATGGTATTGTGTCCGGGCGTTTCTGTTTCCAAGAAACTCGATGCATAATCGGTTTGTGTGGCAACCAGCTCTCCGCGAACATCTACCCGGTAGGTGCCGGTATCATATTTCACTTCCAAATGTGCATTGGGCGGAGCGACTTGTGCCAGTGGTTCATCCAAAGTAATGTTATAAGCTTTGGTAAATGCCATATCGGCTTTAATCAACCAACGATCAGTCAGTTGGTAAGCTACATACGAATCAAAACCGTATTGATAAGCATCGACATTTCTAAACACTTTGGGGGGCTTTGGCGGTGCGCCGCAGCTTCCTACCGATGAGGTCAGCGCCGGTGTTAAAACAGGCGTGATATAGTCTTGAAAATAGGAATAAAAGATGCTACCACCGGCTTGGAATTTTGTCCATTTTCTTTGAACCGATACTTCCACCTGATTATTGATTTCCGGTTTCAAATTAGGATTTCCAATATACTCCCTGCTATCACGTCCTACGATAAAACGGTAAATATAGCGTTCCAGCATGGAAGGTGTACGTGTACCGCGACCGATAGCCAATTGTAATTGGTAATCGTCTTTTTTATATTTCACAGACACATTACCGCCCACCGTTATATTGGTTTTTTGACCGGTGTTACCGTAAATATCAACAAAGCCCTGTGCAGGATCTCTGGATTCCGAAACCACATAATCGGTTCGTAAACCGGCAGTCAAATAATAATGCTCTGACAATTTATGATTGGCT
>JALVLX010000049.1 GCA_027032855.1 Flavobacteriales bacterium
CTGCAAATACAAGCCGTATCCAAACCAAAGTAAATTGATGAATAATAATATTTGTAAAAGACGTTTCATTCAGGAATAGAAAGTTATAGTTAAATAATTAAAAGAAAAATAAGTTAGTTAATAAAGCATTTTTCTAAAATAAAATACGAACAAAAATACGGTAAAAAAGTTAAAAAACATCTTTTATTAGACAAAATAAGCTTATTTTTGAGGCAAAATCAATTAAAATGCTACAAGAACTCAATAAAATATCAGATTTAAAATCATTGGTTCTCAAAAATGAACCCAAAAAATTAGTTTTAGCAGCAGCCGGTGACGAACATTCAATAGATGCCGTAATAGCAGCCTACAAAATGGGTGTTATTACGCCTATTCTTGTCGGTCGAAAAGAAGAAATTTACAAACTCACAGACGATTGTAATGATGTAAACAAATTTGTAATTTATGATATTTCCGATGATAAAGATATTGTGAAAAAAGCTGTTTCACTTGTTGTAAACAACGAAGCGGATATCTTAATGAAAGGAAATGTGACAACCGCTACTCTACTCAAAGGAGTTTTGAATAAAGAGTACGGCATGAAACACAAATCATTTCTGTCGCATTTTGCGCTGTTTGAAATTCCACATTATCACAAATTATTAGGTATTACTGATGTGGCGCTTAACATTTTACCACCTTTGGAACATAAAGTTCACATCGTTGAAAACTCAGTAGCTTTTATAAGAAAAATAGGTATCAAACAACCCAAAATTGCCGCTTTATCAGCCATTGAAATGGTTAATGAAAAGATGCCTTCTACACTTGATGCTGCACTTTTGGCAATCATGCAACGTCGCGGGCAAATAAAGAACTGTTTGATTGACGGACCGCTGGCGTTTGACAATGCTATCAGTTTGGAAAGCAAAAAACAAAAGAAATTGGGAGGCGATGTTGCCGGAAATGCCGATATTTTATTAGTTCCTAATGTTGAATCCGGAAATATTTTGTACAAATCTCTGGTAGCTTTTGCCGATGCCAAAGTTGCAGGGACTGTTCTAGGCGCTGATTTTCCAATAGTTTTGACCTCGCGAGCTGATTCTGAAGAAACCAAACTTAATAGTATCTTGTTGGCAGCTGCTTCTGTAAATAATAAATTTTCATAAAAATATATTTATGAATAAGGAAGAAAAACGTAAACCTTTAATTCTCGTTATCAATACAGGTTCCACATCAACCAAAATTTCGGTATATTCCGGAAGTGATGTTTTGCTTGAGAAAAAACTCATGCACACCACTGAAGAAATTAGCCGTTTAAAAAAATTTGACGACAAAGTCATCTTTCGTATAAAATTGATTAAAAAGATTTTGGACGAAAATAATTTTAAAATATCGCAATTTGACATGATTATGACAAGGGGCGGTTTGATTACACCTGTAAAATCCGGAGTTTACAAAGTTAACTTCAAAATGTTACAAGATTTAAAGAGCGCTACCAAACAGCATGCCAGCAATTTAGCAGCAGTCATTGGCTATCATCTAAGTAACAATCACATTCCCGTATATATTGCCGATCCTGTTGTCGTAGATGAGATGCATGAAATAGCGCGCTATGCCGGGCACCCTTTATTTCAAAGAAAATCTGTCTTCCATGCCCTTAATCATAAAGCTGTTGGGCGTAAATTTGCTTCTGAAAAAGATAGTGATTATAAAGATTTAAACCTTATAATTGCACACTTGGGAGGTGGTATTTCTGTAGGAGCACATCAAAAAGGGCAAGTAATCGATGTCAATCAAGCATTGGATGGCGAAGGAGCATTTTCGCCGGAACGAAGTGGTACTCTACCTGCCGGTGATCTTGTAAGAATGTCATATTCAGGAAAATATAGTAAAGATGAAATGTTAAAAATGATAACAGGTAAAGGCGGTTTGGTAGCTTATACAGGCTCAAACGATTTAAAAGAAATAGAAGAACAAAGGGATTCAGAAAGCCTTGTAATACTTAAAGCAATGGCTTATCAAGTAGCCAAGAGTATAGGCGAAATGGCTACAGTTTTAAAAGGTTCTGTTGACGGTATTATCCTTACCGGAGGGGTAGCCTATTCAACATTGATTACCGGTCTAATCTCAGAACGGGTTAAATTTATTGCACCTGTATATGTATATCCCGGAGAAAATGAAATGTGGGCGCTTGCACAAAACGGATTGTTGCTTTATGAGAACAAAATAACAGCTAAGATTTACAATAAATCATAATTATTTACAATTGTAAATTTCCGCACAATATGAATAAAGCAGACAAAAGATTTCTAGAAAGAATCAGGTCAAAAATTACTAAAGCTGTTGAAGATTACGGTTTGATTAATGACGGAGATACTATAGTTGTTGGGGTTTCCGGTGGAAAAGATTCAATGGCGTTAATAGATATTCTGGCTAACAGACGACTATTTAGCCCTTTAAAATATCAAATTAAAGCCGTGCATATTCAACTTACAGATGTACCTTATTACACTGATGATCAGTATTTAAAAACGTTTTGTGAAAGTAGGGGTGTCGAATTTGAGTTACTGGTAGATGAGCAAAAGATTATACAAGAAGGCAAACAACCCTGCTTTTATTGTGCTTGGAATCGTCGTAAATTGTTATTTGAATATACCGCTAAGAATAATTATCAGAAAATTGCCTTGGGACATCATAAAGATGATGTGGTAGAAACTTTATTGATGAATATGATACAACATGGTGAATTTAGTGCCTTTCCGGTAAAATTAAAGATGTTTGACGGCCAATTTGAGCTTATCAGACCACTAATTTATACCACAAATAAAGAATTGGAGCGCTATACTCAACTAATCGGTTATAAACCTTTACCTT
Organism: Flavobacteriales bacterium; assembly: GCA_027032855.1. Lineage (GTDB taxonomy): Bacteria > Bacteroidota > Bacteroidia > Flavobacteriales > Flavobacteriaceae > WGBX01. Next base: position 2,854 of record JALVLX010000049.1, read on the forward strand.
ACGATTGTGAATACGCTACGACAAATCGTAGAGAACAAATCAAAACGCTCGTACAGCAAATGTATGAAATCACCCCTGAAGCTGTCTCCAACATATTTAAATCCATGCAGAATATTGATTTTAAACACCTACCTTTACAAAAATTATAAACGGTTAAAAAGATTTTTTTTAACCGTTTATTATTGTAATATTACACTTAATTACAAATGTAAATCACACTTATAACTTCCTTCTTTTCCGTTCAGCTGCTAATAATTGTAATTCCCTGTTTGTTTGACCGGCTACAGATGTGTTTTCTTCAGCTCTTCTGATAAGATAAGGCATGACATCTTTTACGGGACCGAACGGAATATATTTACTGGTGTTATATCCTATTTTAGCCAAGTTAAAAGTAATATGATCGCTCATTCCCAGCAGCTGACCAAACCAAACCCGTTTATCATCTTTATCCAAATCGTGTTTTTCAATCAGTTCTGTTAAATAAATGGCACTATCTTCGTTATGAGTACCGGCGTAAACGGACATATCGTCAATATGTTCGACCATATATGCCATTGTATCATTATAGTTTTTATCAGTTGCCGCTTTATCGACGCAGATAGGATCGTCATATCCCAGTTTTTTAGCCCGTTCTCTTTCTTTTTCCATATAAGCCCCTCTGACCAATTTCATACCTATCTTAAAACCTTCTTTTTGAGCTCTCTGATGTAAAGATTTTAAGTAATCCAAGCGGTCTTTTCTATACAATTGCAAGGTGTTGAAAACAATAGGTTTTTCGGTATTATAGCGACGCATCATTTCCTCTACCAAATCATCGGCTGCTTTTTGCATCCAAGTTTCTTCTGCATCAATCATTAACGGTACGTCAGCTTCTTTGGCAGCTTTTGATAATGTATCGTATCGTTGAACAACCCTGTCCCATTCAGCTTGTTCAGAATCTGATAATTTTTCGCCGGCAGAGACTTTTTCGTAAATAGCAAAGCGTCCCATTCCGGTAGGTTTAAAAACAGCAAAAGGCATTTCCTGACGGTTTTTGGCAAATTCAATCAACTCTAAGTTTTTTTGCATGGTCGCATCAAAAGTTTCATCGTTTTCGGCACCTTCAACGGAATAATCCAAAATAGAATAAATACCTTTATTATATAATTTGTCAACCAATGACAGGGTATCTTTTTCAGTAACACCTCCGCAAAAATGATCGAAAACAGTAGTTTTTATCAGAGCTTCAACCGGAAAATGGTGTTTTAAAGCAAATTTTGTAACCCCTGTACCTAATTTTACTAAGGGTTCGTTTTTAATTAATTTAAATAACCAATATGCTTTTTCCAATTCAGCATCGGTTTTAATAGCAAAAGCTACTTCTGTGTTGTTAAATATATCTTTATTCATTTCTTTATTTCTTGGTTGGCTCAAAAATAAAAAGTTTTATTCAAAATAATATGATAAATATTAGTAATTTTAGCCGCAAATTTTAGAACCAATGTCATATTATTTCCAAGACGCCGGAATACAGGCGTTACACAATTTTATTAAAGATCATGATGTATCCCAAATCGTTGTTATTACTGATGATAATACCAAAAAACATTGCTTAAACACTTTTCAAAGCATTACAAAATTAAGGTTTACAAACGTAAACTTTAAAGATGGGGATATGAATAAAAATATATCAACTTTAACGAATATTTGGGAAAAATTAATGACATTGAATGTTGACCGTAAATCATTAATTATCAATTTAGGCGGTGGTGTTGTGACTGATATGGGCGGTTTTGTGGCTTCTACATTTAAACGGGGAGTTAATTTCATTCATGTTCCCACCACTCTACTAGGTATGGTTGACGCAGCAATTGGTGGAAAAAACGGTATCAATTTTATGAATGCTAAGAATCAGATTGGGACCATTATTCAACCGGAATTTGTTTGGATTTACACCGGTTTTTTACAAACTTTACCTTGCGAACAGTTTGATTCCGGTTTTGCCGAAATGCTAAAACATGGATTAATTGCAGACCGTTCATACTGGAATGAACTAATTGAATTTTACAAAACATCTGATAATAAGTCACTTACTAAATTAATTAAAACTTCTGTTTTGATCAAAGATCAAATTATAAAGAATGATCCGTTGGAAAAAGGTATGCGTAAATTGTTAAACTACGGACATACGGTTGGACATGCTTTAGAAAGTTATTTAAATTATGATAAAAACATTCCCCTATCTCATGGAAAGGCTGTGGCGGCAGGTATGGTAATAGAAGCTTATTTATCTTACAAACTCAACGGCTTTGAGAGAAAAGATTTAGATGAAATTAAACAAAAAATCAATTTCATATACCCTGTTATCAAGCTGAATAATAGTGATATAACTGAAATTATTAAACTAATGCGTTTTGATAAAAAGAACGAAAAAGGAATTGTTAAATATGTTTTATTAAATAAAATCGGATCAGCTGATTTCAACATGGAAGTTCCCGAACAGCTTCTTTTTGAAGCGTTTGATTTTTATCAGGCTTAAGCTTATTTTTTTTCTATTAAAACAAAATAAAACCCCGTAATGATGTCAATCCGGGGTTTTATTTTTTATTATTTTGATTAAAAACTTATACCAATTCTTTAAAAATTGTATGCATTAAACGTTTTTTATCATTGATACTTTCTTCCAGAGAAATCATCGTTTCAGTTCTAATGATACCTTCAATATCATCAATTTTAAAGATAATTTCCTTAGCATGTTGCGTATTTTTAGCTCTAATTTTACAGAAAATATTAAACTTTCCGGTTGTGATATG
>JALVLX010000050.1 GCA_027032855.1 Flavobacteriales bacterium
GATAAACCTACCGAACGCATCAAACGTATGGCAAAAAGCTATGGTATGAAAGTGGAAGATTTTCCGCCGTTTGTGTCTTTGATTACCGAAGATAGTCCTGACTTTACACCTGATATGAAATCTAAAAAATCATTCTTGCAACGTGCCGTCAATTTAAAGCAGTTTTTAAATGAGAATTTTACCAAAGAAGAAATCAGACGTTTGAAAATGCCTAAATATTTCTATCGTGTTGAGGTTGAACAACATGGTGAGCTGGTGATGCCTATCGTGTTAAAATTGACTTACAAAGACGGCACCACCAAACAAGTCATTTATCCGGCAAAAGTTTGGCGTTTTAACGACAAAACAGTTAGTAAAATGATACCATCGGATAAGGAAATTGTTAAAATAGAATTAGACCCGGAAAACCTTACTGCTGATATTGATATGTCTAATAATGTATGGCCTAAGCAAAAGAAAAAATCTGCCTTTGATAAATTGAAAGCAAAATCTAAATTTTAAGAAATTAAGTTTTATTTCAGCCACTAATACACGAATATTTTTTCCCTTAATTCAAATATTTTATTCGTGCATTAGTGGCTTTTTTATTTGAGTGCATTGGAGTTTTTCATATAGCGGTTGACTTGAAATAACAATATCTCCGCACTTTCAACTTTTAACTTTCAACTTTCAACTAATTACAAAAAAATCGTATATTTGTATTTAGTAATTTTTTCAGAAAAGATATTTTTATGAACGAAGAAAAGAAACCTACACAAGCACAAAATTATTCGGCAGACAGCATACAAGCCCTCGAAGGGATTGAACACGTAAGAATGCGTCCTTCAATGTATATTGGGGATATTGGTGTTCGAGGTCTGCATCACTTGGTATATGAAGTCGTTGACAACTCAATAGACGAAGCGATGGCGGGTTATTGTAACCGCATCGACGTTGTTATATATGAAGACAATTCCGTATCGGTCAAAGATAACGGTCGTGGTATTCCGGTCGGTATGCACAAAAAAGAAGGTGTATCGGCATTGGAAGTTGTTATGACCAAAATCGGTGCCGGTGGTAAGTTTGACAAAGATTCCTATAAAGTTTCCGGAGGTTTGCACGGGGTTGGTGTTTCGGTCGTAAACGCCCTGTCCGATCACGTTATGGCACAAGTTTTCCGTGAAGGCAAAATCTGGCAACAGGAATACGAACGCGGTAAAGCTTTGTATCCCGTAAAAGTAGTCGGCGAAACCGAAGAAACCGGTACTTTTGTCAAGTTTCACCCCGACAAAGAAATTTTTAAGCAAACCATCGAGTTTGACTACGAAACTTTGGCTTTGCGTATGCGTGAATTGGCTTTCCTTAACAAGGGAATTACCATCACCATCACCGACCAACGTCAAAAAGACGAAAAAGGCGAATATATTCACGATGAATTTTTCAGCAAAGAAGGTTTAAAAGAATTTATCCGCTTTCTTGACGAACACCGCGAACCGATTATTACTGACGTGATCAGCATGGAAGGCGAGAAAAACGGTATTCCCGTAGAAGTCGCTATGATTTACAATACGTCTTATACCGAAAATATTCATTCGTATGTCAACAATATCAACACACACGAAGGAGGTACGCATTTATCCGGTTTTAGACGTGGTTTGACCTCTACCTTGAAAAAATATGCCGAAAAATCAGGCATGCTCGATAAATTGAAATTTGAAATTTCGGGTGATGACTTCCGCGAAGGTTTGACGGCTATTATCTCCGTAAAAGTTGCTGAACCGCAATTTGAAGGACAAACTAAAACCAAACTCGGTAACCGTGAAGTCAGCGCGCCGGTTAGTCAAGCTGTTTCGGAAATGCT
>JALVLX010000051.1 GCA_027032855.1 Flavobacteriales bacterium
CTTTTGAAGTTTTAACGCCGACAGAGCTTTGACCGCCTTGCGAATTGCTAAAATAAGAGGCGCTTAGATTGTAAACGGTTCGGTTTTTTGGTGCAAATTTTTCGGGTATCAAATAGATGACACCACCGAGGGCATCTGAGCCGTAGAGTAGGGAAGCGGGACCTTTGATGACCTCTACACTTGCTACACCAGATGGATCTATGCTCATGCCGTGTTTTTCGCCAAATTGATAGTTTTCCAGTCGTACGCCTTGGTTGTAAACCAATACGCGATTACCACTCAAGCCTCTGATAACCGGTTTGACAATGCCGGTTCCGGTACTCAAATTGGAAACACCCGGCACTTGTGCAATGCCTTCCATGATGTTTTGCATGCCTTTTTGTGATAAATTAGCCATGCTTTCGTGCGAGACTTTCATCACATTGTCTTTTTGCAATTTGTTGAACCCCGTAGAAACAATAACTTCATCCATTTCAAAGACTGCTTCTTGCATCAGGATGTTTAATTCTTTGTGCGGTGCGTCAAAATGAATGTTTTGATGGATTGTTTTGTAACCTTGATAGTCAAAAATGATTTCAATATCGTTTTTTGATATGTTTTTGATTTGAAATTTACCGTCTATATCCGTAACGGTTCCTTGTTTTGTTGCCGGTATGTAAATGCTGACACCGGTTAAATTTTCTTTGGTTTTAGCGTCTTTGACAGTACCTGACAAATGGTATTGTCCAAATGTGAATGTAACGCCAAAAATGATTATGATGAATGTTATAAATTTTTTCATGATTTTTTATTTTTTTGCGACCTGCTGGGTTACCAAAACCCGGTAGGTCTGTATGATTTTTTAAGGCTCTATATTGATTTAGGTGGGTAATATCTCAAATAATAATGTCAGCCATTCGGGCTTAATTAGTAAACCCCGAAGGGGTGATATATTTATAGAAAATTTATGACGTTAAAAACATAAACCCCGAAGGGGTGAAATTATATAAAAAGATGATAATCATGATTATTAAACCAAATTTATTATTACCCACACAAAATAACATAGACCCAATTTTCCAGTTATTAAAATAGTATGTTTCAGCCACTATTTCCAAGATTTAGTTAACAACCGTAATGTTTTAACAACTATTACGCTGTTAAAATTCTATTTTTTACTAAAAATAAAACCGGCTAGAAACAAAAAAGTTAAGAAATCTAAGCTTTTGCAGGTGGCGCTCTCAACGCAAAATGGTAAGGACTGCAAACATAAGGTTTACGGGGTAAGTTGGTGTTTTTTAAAACGGGAAAGTCAATTTCAAGCGTTTGGTAGAAAAATATATTGAAAACAGAATGAAATTTAAATTGTTTGTGCAATGAGGCACAAGAATTGTCATAAATTTTGTGAATGTTCTCCGTATCTTGTTGATATACAACACCGTGGTTGTTGTCAAAAACATGCTCTAATTGCCAAAGCGGTGGCAAAATAAACGCCAACAGAAGGATGCGGGAGAGGATAATATGTTTGACTTTGTAAGGCATGTTTGTTAGGAACAAAAGTACAATAAAATGAGGAATTGAGAAACGGGGCGCTTAGTGGTTTTGCAACAAAGGAACAAAATTGAACTAAACCTATTTATCATTCCTCACTCCTCAAATTATCTAATTAGAAACTAATATTTACTTTCTGTTTTTTCTTTTGTACTCGTAATCTTTGCGTTCCAATTCGTATTGACGTTTGATAACCTTTTTAAATTCGTTAAACAAATTGCGAAGGGCTTTTAAAATGTCTTTATCTTCTTCTGCAATCAATACTTTTTTACTTTTCAAGTCAATAGAAGTGCTTGCTGTATATACT
>JALVLX010000052.1 GCA_027032855.1 Flavobacteriales bacterium
TCTAAAATCTAATTTGAGAAATTGAAAAGTAGGTCGCTGAGTGATTTTGTGACGTAGGAACAAAATTGTACCGAAGCGCCGGGTTATAAATTGATGATTTGTTGTGCTTCATAGAATATTTTTGTTTTTTGATGCATACTTACTACTTCATAGAAATCCCTGCTTGTAAATTGAGGAATTGATGATTTTATTGATTTCAGATTTTCGATTTGTCTGACGTTTTACCAAAACGTCTCTACATTCGCACTTTCCACTTTACCGCTTTCCACAGAGACGAATTGCAATTCGTCACTACGCACTTTCAACTAATGTGTAGCTTGCTACGGCTTAACAGCACACTGCAAAATACAATCTTCACAATTATCCAATTCACCGTTCAAACGTTTTTTGACCAAATCTTTGGTCGGGTCAATCAATTCCTTTAACCGGATAGCGTCGATTATTTCTCCGGCAAAAGCATACAATTGCAACAATTGTGCATCACGCTTGCTGATACCGCGTTGGCGTATATAAAATAAGGCTTCTTCGTCAATTTGTCCGGTTGTGGAACCGTGACTGCAACTGACATTATCGGCATAAATTTCTAAGAACGGTTGTGAGCTGATACGGGCTTTGTCTGTTAGCAATATATTATCATTTTTTTGATAGGCATTGGTTTGTTGTGCATCTTTTTTGACCAAAATCTGTCCGTTAAAAAAGCCTTTTGCACTATCGTCTAAAATACCTTTAAACTTTTGATTGCTGTAACTCTCTCCGGTTGAATGCGAAACAAAAATCACGTTATCCGTTTGTTGCTTTTTGTCAGACAGATACAATCCGTACAAATCAACCTTGACATCCGTTCCGGTAATGTCTGCAAATTGTTCGTTGCGTAGCAATTTGCCGTTTAGCTCAAAGAAGTTGGTGTAAAGTTGACCTTCTTTTTCAACTTGATAAAAACTATTGCTGAATAATGCAGAAATGTTGTTGATATTCTGGTATTTGTACCAGTTTAATTCTGCTTTTTCTTTTACAAAAACTTCAGATATGAATGTTGCAAAATGACTGCGATGCATATTAGAATCATCGCATTGAATGATGTCAATTTGCGCATTTTCTTCTACGATGATTAAATTCCGTACATTGACTATCGCATCGACCTTGGTATCTAATTTATGAGTTAATTGTAACTTGAAATTTTTGACATTTTTGGGGACATAAACGAATAATCCGTCTGTAAATAATGCAGTGTTAAGCAAATTTAAAGGATTATCCGATTTTTTTGCTAAACGGTTAAAATAGTGTTCCGTTACATCAGGATGTTGTTTAATAGCTTCTTTTAAACTACCGATAGCAACTCCGTTATCTAATATTTCAAAAGAATTTTTACCTACAAAAAATCCATTGATGATATTGACATTATAAGTTTCCAAATCAGGAACCAAACAGGAATCAATCAGATTGTTTTGGTCAATAACTTTGTTAAAACCGGGATGATAATAACGGTTGACAAACTCTTTTAAATTTGTTTTTCGCCATTTTTCATCTTTAAGTGTAGGCAATCCTTTTTGTTGAAACTTTTGAAAAGCATCTTGCTTCTCCGCTACAACAAAATCGGGAAATGCCTGCCATAACTGTTCTTGGTTTTGGGTTATATGTGATATGATGTTATCTTGTAATTTCATTTTTTATTGATGAATAGATGATTTGTTGTACTTCATAGAATACTTTGGTTTCAGATGATAGTTTACTGCTTCATACTAGATTCCTACTTTTAATTTGATGAATTGAGACGTAGGTCACTGAGTGATTTTGCGAAGTATGAGCA
>JALVLX010000053.1 GCA_027032855.1 Flavobacteriales bacterium
ACTTAATCCCGGAGATATACAAACAAGGTTATGTCAATGCTTTGCCTGATAATTATAACAATTCTTCCCTGTTTTTGATAAATGGCAATATCTTGAAAGAAGTGCCTGTGCAGTCGGTTTATACCCAAAACAAGCTTAAACATCTTTTGGAAAAATATTTGTCGCAACAACCTGATAATTTGCAATTGTTATTGCAGTTGTACAAGGATAATTTGCCTGAAAATCTCAAGCAGGATCAATTTTATTATAAACAATATTTACAGCAAAAGTTGGCTTCTGTTAGTGTGAATAAAGGCTTGATTGTCAAAGGACAAACGATCATTAAAAAGGGGGAAATAGTGACCCCTGAAAAATATGAAATTTTAAATTCTTTAAAATTAGCTTACGGTCACACTTCCCGCAAAGCATTACGCCAAATTTTGGTTTATTTGGGATATAGTGTTTTGGTCGCATTGGTTTTGTTGATGTTGATTTTGTTTTTAAAACAATTTCGGCCTGAAATATTTGAAAATAATGTCAAAATCAGCTTGATTGTCTTTAATATCTTGTTGATGTTGGGCTTGATGACCTTTACGGTAAAATATTACCCCGCTTATGTGTTTGTAGTACCTTTGACTATTTTACCGTTGATATTAAAAGCCTTTTTTGATGCACGAACCGGTTTGTTTGTACATATCTTGACGGTATTGTTGTTGGGCTTTGTGGTCACTAATAGTTTTGAGTTTATCTTTTTGCAAATCATTGCAGGAATTGTGAGTGTTTTGACAGTTTCAGAATTGACCAAACGCTCCAACTTGTTTACTTCCGTAGGAAATATCGTGTTGGTTTATACCATTGGTTTTTTGGCATTTCACTTGATTTATGAAGGTGATTTTTCGGTAATAAATTATAATGTATTAATCCAATTTATTTTTAACGGCTTGTTGGCTATTGCTTTGGCACATCAATTGATATTATTATATGAGAAATTGTTCGGTTTGGTGTCAGATGTGTCGTTGCTTGAGTATTCCAATACCAATTCAAAATTACTCAAGCGTTTGGCAGACAAAGCCCCGGGAACTTTTAACCATTCTATGCAGGTAGCCAATTTGGCTGAAGCAGCTGCCAATGCGGTGAATGCCAACTCGTTGCTGGTAAGAGCTGGGGCATTGTATCACGATATAGGAAAAATGCTAAATCCGTTTTATTTTACTGAAAATCAGACATCAGGCGTTAATTATCACGATGATTTACCACCGGAAGAAAGTACTCGAATTATCATTCAACATGTTTTGGACGGGGTGGAATTAGCAAGAAAAAACAATCTGCCTGACAGGATAATTGATTTTATCCGGACCCATCATGGTACGGGATTGGTACAATATTTTTACAAAAAGGCTTTGGAGCAAAATCCGGATATTGATAAAAATAAGTTTAGATATCCGGGACCAAATCCTTTCAATAAAGAAACGGCAATACTGATGATGGCAGATTCCGTAGAAGCGGCATCTAAAAGTTTGCGCGAACCGACTGCTGAAAAGATTGACAATTTTGTAGATAAAATTATTGAACACCAATTGCAATCCGGTTTGTTGGATAACGCCAATATTACGCTGAAGGAAATAACAACCATCAAAAAGTTGTTTAAGAAAAAGTTGAAAAATATTTATCATTTGCGGATTGAATATCCCGAGTAGAGATGTTGCATGCAACATCTCGTGTGGAAAAGTTCATAAAGTTGAAAGTAGAGACGCACGGTCGTGCGTCAAAGTGGAAAGTGTGGAAGAGGCGAAAGTTAAAAGTAGAATCGTATGGTTGTACGTTTGATTAAGAATAAGAGAAAATAATAATTGAATGTCGAACACCGAACAAGGATTAAAGATTTAAGAAGTAGAGACGTATTTATTAAAACGTTCTATTTTTTTTGTAATAAATAATTCTAAAATCAAAAATCAGCGTTCCTTGTTCGATATTCTCAATATTTCTTAATTCTACAAATTAAAAGTACGGTATGAACCAGTAAGTAATAATCAAAACATAAAATATTCTGTGAAACGTAACATTTCTTTCAACTTATTCAAGTCATCAATTCATCAAATTGTTAGTAGAAACAAAGCATGAAACTAAAAATAATCATAAAAAAAAAGTAAATGTTCTTTAAAGTAAAATAAATCATCATTTCCTTAAAAAAACAAAATCATGAAAAAATTAATTATTTTAACCACAATCGTTTTTTTTGCAGCATGCAAATCACAACAAAATTCGAATCAGAACCAAGCCTTTTCCTATGAATTAGTAGTTCAATCTACCTTGCATGGTGATGGAAAAGAAGGTTTTGAACCGGGATTGTATAAAATTTCCGACAAAAAACAATGGCAAGAATTTTTGAAAAAAATCAATTCAGTCAATGAAGAAAGCGGTAAATTTAAATTGGAAAATCTCGATTTTGATAAATACATGCTTGTAGCTATTTTTGACAAAGTGTTAACCCACGGTGGGGTGAAATTCTATATTGATAGAGTAGAAAATACGCCTGATAACATTAATATTGTCACATTGCATGAAGCACCAAAAGGACAATTTGCCATACAAGTGATGAATCAACCTTATATTATTATTAAAATTAAAAAAACAGATAAAAGATTGGTTTTAAGTAACAAGTAGAAATGTCGCATGTTTATAATGTTCGAAAGTTAAATGTTATCCGGCTAAAATTTAAATATTAAATCTTAATATCCTTAAATTTCTAAATGTCGAAAAAACTTTAATTTCAAATGAAAAATCTCCAAACCCATATTTTTTTCCTTCTAATTATCACACTTCTGCTACAGGCATGTGGTTCAGATAAGTATGTGCGTCGAGAGTTTACCTATACCAAAACTGTCGATACACATTCCAAAAAGATTGATTTTCAAACTAAGAAATTGTATAAGGTGGGGCATATTTTTGCCGATAATCGTTTTGACGGGGCGCGGCTCAATGATTTTACACAAATCAACGATTCAACTTATCAAGTATTGATTACCCCCGAAAATACACCAATCAACCCTAGTCCGTGGTATGCCTTTAAAATTTGGTCGGAGCGTCCTGACACGATTTATTTACAGTTAAAATACAAGCACGCCAAACATCGCTATTTTCCAAAAGTCAGCCAAAACCGTAAAGATTGGCAAAAAATTAAAAGTTTTACTTACAACAACGATTCGACAGCCATCAGTTTTAAATTACCTGTAAAAAAGGAAGCGCAATGGATTGCCGGACAGCCAATCATTAATTCCACCGATACCAAAATTTGGCTAGACAGTTTGGCTTCTAATTTGTGGGTGTCGCAACCTAAGGTAATTGGTAAAAGTGCGAAGGGCAGACCGCTTTATATGCTAAAAATCGGTGCCGGTGATACCAAGAATAAAAAGATTGTTGTGTTGCTAAGCCGTCAGCATCCGCCGGAAGTGACGGGTTTTATGGCTTTAAAATATTTTGTTAACGAACTGGCGCAAAATGACACTTTAACGCGAGCTTTTTATCAAAAATACGAAGTATGGTTATTCCCTTTGCTCAATCCCGATGGTGTGGATTTAGGACACTGGCGACACAATGCCGCCGGAATAGATTTGAATCGTGACTGGGCAAATTACCGCCAACCGGAGATTGATGCCGTAACCAATTTTATTGTATCCGAATCAAAAAAACATCACGTTAAACCGGTTTTAGGCGTTGATTTTCATTCTACTTTTAAAGACGTTTACTACATTTTTGATGATAGTTTTCACAGTGTGTTACCCGGATTTTGTGAGGTCTGGACTGCCGGAATTGACAGGACTGTTGCGCCGTTCAAAACCCGTAAAAGTCCGTACGGCATGGCACAACCTATTTCCAAAAATTGGTTTTACAAACAATTCAAAGCCGAAGCCATGACTTACGAAGTAGGTGATGAAACCCCTGTAAACATCATCAAACTAAAAGCTAAAGCGGCGGCTGTTACTATGATGGATTTGTTGTTGCGGTACTAGGGGTTTGATTTCTTTTTGTTTAAAGAATATCTTGTTTGATTTTTGTCACCATGTATTTTCAAAATACCTTCATCAACGCCTTTTTTTAAGTCCCTGCTGGCTGTTGCCGTAGATATGTTTTTAAAAACGTTCATATAATCTTTCCGGCTAAATTCGTTTAAACCGATGTCAGCAATGTATTCCAAGCGTTCTTTTGCATTTAGTTTTTTTACATTAATATCTAGTAATTCTGTTAGCGAATCATCAATTACTTTCAATAAATATTCAATTAAAGGTGTGGCGCTTGTGGTCTTGTCGGATAATATTAAAGCTTTATAATAATCATTTTGTGTTTGGCTGATTAAACTTTCAAATGGCAGATATTCAAATACCGGATATTGATGCATTAATATGACAGTTTGCCACAATCTTGCCATTCTTCCGTTTCCGTCAAGAAAAGGATGTATAAAGACCATTTCGTAATGAAAAGCACAGCTTTTGATTAAAAGAGGGTCTTCATCTTTTTTGAGGTAATCAAACAAATCATTTATTAGATGCGGAACATTTTGTGCCGGGGGTGCAATATGAACAATTTCTTTTCCGTGAACGATGCCAACGCTTTTTTTTCTGAACTCGCCGGCATTTTCAATTAATCCGGTCATCAAAAGTTTGTGTGCTTTTTTATATGATTTGACTGAAAAAGCCGAAAATTTATTGATTTGATCATAAACTTCAATGGCATTATACACTTCAAGAATATCTTTTTTCGGTCCGATAACCCTTTTATTGTCGAGCAGAGCCGTAATTTGTTCTTCCGATAAGGAATTTCCTTCGATTTGTAAGGAAGAATGAATGGTTTTAATCTTATTTTTTTTTCTAAGATTCGGAGAAGGTTTATCTAAAAAAAGCGCTTTAACTTCTCCTAATTTTTCTGAAATACTTGTGGTCAATTTCAGAATTATACCGGTTATGTCGTAGGGTGGTTTCATTTTTTTTGATACTATCATTTGATACTATCAAAAGTATAAAGATTATTTTATTGTTGCAAATTTTGTTTTATTCATTTAGCCGTGTGTCAATATTCATTCGTTGATGTAGCATCCTTATGATTTCTATTGCATCTTCTTTTTTGTTGATTTTGTAGAAAATGAAGTGTGATTTAATTTGAGAACGAAAATAACCTTTTCTGACATGGCTGTAATTCCTTTATTCAGTTCTTTTATCAGTTCATTCTTTTTTGTCTCTTCATATTCCAACAATCTTAAAGCCGCTCTTACAACTTCGCTTTTTGAAGCATACTTGCCTGATTTAACTTGTTCATGAACAAAATTGTTAAAATAATCACCAAGCAAAATGGATGTGTTTTTTGCCATAATTAATAATTTTTTTACAAATATACCAATTCTTGGTATGGTTTCAAAATGAATATGTTATTTTTTGAGCCCCGTAGGGGCGTACTGTTTGTAGTTGGTAGAATGTTGTTTTAATGATAAAAGCCCCGTAGGGGTGACCTGAAAATAAATAATGTTTGTAACAGGTCGCTCCTACGGAG
>JALVLX010000054.1 GCA_027032855.1 Flavobacteriales bacterium
ACATATAACCAATATTCACTAAATTTGCCTCCAAAACCAAACAGAACACAATGGGATACATCATTTTATCAAACGTCCGTACCTATAGTTATCACGGCTGCATGGACGAAGAAGAAAAAATCGGTGCTGAATTCAGAACCGACCTTAAAGTAAAAACAGACATGATGCAAGCTGCCGAAACTGACGAATTGCAATACGGTCTTGACTATACACGTCTTAACGAAATCGTTATGGCAGAAATGCAAGTCCGTGCCAAGCTGATGGAAACAGTAGCGCTACGGATTATCAAAAAGATTTTTGACGAATTTGAAATAGCCGAAAATGTAGAGGTAAAAGTTACCAAACTAAACCCGCCGGTAGGCGGAAATATTGAAGCGGTAAGTGTTGTTTTGAAAAAAAACAGGAAAGATTTGGTCAAGGTTTAAAAAATAGTTAAATTTGTCGTCCGAAAATAAGGCACCTTGGCCGAGTGGCTAGGCAGCGGTCTGCAAAACCGTGTACAGCAGTTCGAATCTGCTAGGTGCCTCTTTTTATTCTCCCCTTTTTAATTACTTTTCACCTTATCGATGTTGTAGCCAAAGCTCCGGGTTGAGCTTTGTGGTATTTTTATATACTCTGAATTTTAACTCTGTTTTTCCAAAAACATCTGTTGCTACTTTACCGATAACTTGTTTAGTTTTAACCCACTCTCCGGGTTTGACATAAACTTCTTTTAAATTGCCATAAATGGTTAAATAATTTCCGTGCTTAATTAATACGGTGTTATTGCCACCCGGTATCAGTTGTATTTGCAAAACTCTTCCTTCAAAAACAGCGTAAACTTTACTGTTCGGTTCCGTTGCAAGATAAATACCGTTATTTACAACTTTGACATTTTTAAATATTTCATGATGTTGCTTACCGAATTTACGTGAAATATAAGCTTTCTTAACCGGCCAAGGTAAAGCACCCTTGTTGGCTGAAAATTTTTCTGCCAACACTTTTCCTTTTGGTGTCAAATAGAATTTTGATTTTTGTCTTTGTGATTTTTTTACTTTCCGATTAGATTTAGCAATGGCTCTAGAGATTAGTTCATCAATTTTTTTGTCAATCCTAGCTTGTTCGCGTTGTTTGGCTCTGATTTTTTTTAGATAATAAGTTTTTTTTCGTTTAATTTTATTGACTACTGCCAGTTGCCTGTTTTGTTCTTGTTTTATCTTTTCTGTCTCTTTACGATAGTCCTGATACAACTTTTCCTTTGCAGCTTTATCTTTTTCAAGTTTTTCCTTCAATACAGCTAATTCAGCCTTTTTTTTATCAATCTCTAACGCCTGTTCCTTACGATATTTGGCATATTGTTTTAAATATTGCGCCCTCTTAAAAGCCTGTTGAAAACTTTCAGAAGAAAATAAAAAGAAAAGTTTATCTTGTCTGGAACGGGTATTATATGAGCGCCGAATCATTTTGGCATAATCGGCCTTTAGTTGCTTCAATTCATTATTTAACTCAACTGTTTTTTGTTTATTTTGCCCAATTTGCCTGTTAAGATGATTGATTTCCCGCTGTAAGTTTTTTATCAATTTTTGACGGACAGTTATCTTACGTTTAATTTGACGATATTCAGCTAACGCACCGGCTTCCGTATGTTTGGCCTTTGATAATTGCTTGTTGATTTGCGCGATTTCCTTTTGAAGTGCTTCCCTTTTCTTTTCCAAACGTTTCTGCAAAGTATTTTGTGCCGATAAATTTAATGCCGGCAATAATCCAAACGTTAAAAAAATAAAAAGAAACTTTCTACTCATTATGATAATAAAATACAAATTTACAAATCTAATTTTAATTGTACAGGAGGTAACAAGTTAAAACTTCTCCGGTGATGAATTGTCACCCCGTATTTTGCAATAGCTTCACGATGTTTTTTAGTAGGATAGCCCTTATTTTTCAGCCAGTCATATTCCGGAAATTCCCGGTGTAAATTTGTCATATAGGCATCACGATGTGTTTTTGCTAAAATAGAAGCGGCGGCAATACTCATATACTTTCCGTCTCCTTTAATAATTGTCTCAAAAGGAATATTATTATACGGTTTAAAACGATTGCCGTCCACCAATATGAAATCCGGAACAACCTCTAAACCATCAAGCGCTTGATGCATGGCCATAATAGAAGCATTCAAAATGTTAATTTTATCAATGATTTTGGGTGAGACAAAAGCTACAGCCCAACTTAATGCGGCTTGTTCTATCTCAATTCTAAGCTCATTTCTGTCTCTTTCCTTGAGTTTTTTACTGTCGTTAATCCACTTATTTTTATAATTTGAATCGAAGATAACGGCAGCAGCTGTTACGGGACCTGCCAAGCATCCTCTCCCGGCTTCATCGCAACCGGCTTCATGTTTGTTGTGTTTGTCATAAAAAAACCGCATATTTTTTGATAATAATTAAAAAAACATAAGATTACAACTGTGTCAAAAACAAAAATACATTTTTTTAAGTAATTTTGGCGTTATTACAATACAAAAAAACTAAAGATTTTATGAAAAAAATGTTTATAACCTTAATATTCTTCTTAGGTTTTTTCAAATTCTCGTCGGCACAATGTACCCAGTTAGATGCCGGTCCTGATGTAACAGTTGATTGTGTCAATAATTGTACTACGCTTTCCGCTCAGGTCTTTCCCGGCATTGGCGCCGCTACGAACACATATACCATTACAGCTGCCACCCCGTGTCCCATCCCGGCAACTAGTGGTGTTACACCAACTTCTATTTATCTTGATGATCGTTGGTCCAGTGTTGTGACATTACCTTTTACTTTTTATTTTTTCGGACAACCTCATAACCAATTAATTATTGGTGATAACGGAGTCGTTTCTTTTGATATTAACAGAAGCTCACCTCAACAAACTCCAAATGATTATTGTGAATGGTCATTTAACCAATCGCTTCCTAATACAGCTTTGTTTAGAAATACCATTTTCGGCGCCTATCATGATTTGTATGTACCGGCTGCTTCTTCTCCCGGAGATAGAATAAGATACTATGTATCAGGTACATATCCGCAAAGAAAATTTGTTGTGCTATTTGACCATGTACCACAATTCTCTTGTAACAACTTAGAAACTACTCAAAGAATTATACTATACGAAACATCTAATGTCATTGATGTACAAATTGATGAAAAACCGGTTTGTAACAACTGGCAAAGTGGTGTCGCAGTTGTTGGTATTCAAAACGAAGCAGGAACTGTTGCTTATGTACCACCCGGAAGAAATACCGGAGCATGGTCAGTTACATCTGCCAACTCTGAGCTTTGGCGTTTCATTCCGGACACAAACCCTTCGACAATTATCTTTGATTATAAATGGTATGAAGATGCGACCAATACTTTAGTAGGATCCGGACAAACTATCAATGTATGCGTTATGCAAGATACCGTTTATAGAGTAGAAGCCGAATATGACGACCCTAACACCGGACAGCACTATATCCTAACAGATACTGTTACCGTATTTTTTGATGATCAATTAGGACCTGTAGATTTAGGACCTGACATTTATGAATGTGACAATACATCCGTTACGTTAGATGCCAATAACGCAAACGCTACAACTTTTACTTGGGAGAAAGATGGGGTTGTAATTCCCGGCGCAACCTCTTCAACCCTGACGGTAACTGATTCCGGAAACTATACCGTAACCGCTGAATTAGGACCTTGCCTCAGAACAGATGACATCAATGTATTCATTGAAGAACGACCAATTGTAAGCTTACCTGCTGACATTACCGACTGCGAAGGAAACATACTTACCTTAACTCCTACAGTAAGCAATTTGTCAGGAAATGAAACATATCAATGGCAACAAGACGGTGCAGATATTGCCGGCGCTACAAATCCAACGCTCGACGTTACTGTAAGCGGAGCTTATACAGTAATCGTAACCAATACTATTGGGTGTGATGCGTCAGCAACAGTCAACGTTACTTTTGACCCAGCCCCTATCCTTGACCTTGGTACTGACCAAGTTCTCTGTTCGTACGAAACAGCAGAAATTACGGCAAATATTCAAGATGGTGACAATTACGAATGGATTGTCAATAACAATGTCGTCCCCAACAACAATTCCCCTACATTATATATTAGTGGGTCAGGAGAATATGATGTTACACTGAATATGGATAGAGGAACCTGTTCGGTGACAGATTCTGTTCATGTCGCAATTTTAGATTCTATTACAGTGGTAGCTACCCCTATTCTCTATGGTGAACTTAAAATAACCGTGACTGGAGGTGGTATGCCACCGTATCAATACTCAATTGACGGCGTTAATTATCAAGGTGATAATTACTATACTAACTTAGAAAATGGTGATTATTATATTTCAATAAAAGATGGTAACGGTTGTGAATACGATGATATAACCATGGCTCATGTTATTAATCTTATTATTATGCGATTTTTTACGCCAAATGGAGATAACTACAATGACTATTGGCGTATTGAAAATGCAGAATATACACCGGATGCTCAACTCAATGTATATGACCGATTTGGAAAACTTGTCAGAAGTATGCACACAACACAACATGAATATTGGGATGGTGATTTAAACGGAAAACCATTACCTGCTAATGATTATTGGTTTGTGCTGACCTTACCAAGTGGCAAAATCTATAAAGGACATTTTGCTTTAAAACGATAAAAATAAAAAAATTCATAATGCCGGCTCTTATATTTTCATATAAGAGCCGTTATTGTTATACATAATGTATAAATCTATTTGTTGTAATTTTTTGATATTATTATTTAACAAGCCTTTATTTTATATAAGGTTAACAATATTCTCATATAATTAATCTAATTATTAAAGAATGTTCAATAATTAGAATGCAATCAACAAGATTTATAGCTTTCATACAGCTATTTCCGCGCCATTTTATGATAGAAATTACTTCAGAAAGGCATAAAACATCAAAAATCAGACATTTTTAACCTATCAAAAACAAATATTTGCGTTTTCCGGTGGTATTATTTGATGAAGAATTTGATTAAAATCATAACGAGTGATATTTTTTTATTTGTAACAATATGGTTTACAGCTTTTTAAAAATAAATTCAAAAAAACTTCAAAAAACCCTTGACAAATAGAAAAGTTTTGTTGTATCTTTGCACCCGCTTTAAACAAGTAAAAAGCAGTTCATTGACAAAGCAACAAAAAAATCCGTTTCTGTATATATATAATGTATAGACCTTCTTGGGAAAACGTATAGTTACTAAAATCAAGAGATTCAACACTTTAAAAAATATTCAAAAAATATTTCAAAAAAAGTTTGGATTAGTGGATTTTTTTGTTGTATCTTTGCAATCCATTTTGGCAATAAAAAATTGCGTTAAAGCGAGAAAAGAAATAGATCATCGACATTATTGGAATAATAAGCAAGCAGCGTTTGTTTTTGAAAGAAAATAGACGAAAACAAGAATAGGTCTTGAGAAAAAGCTCTTGCTC
>JALVLX010000055.1 GCA_027032855.1 Flavobacteriales bacterium
CTCGGTCAGTAAAGTGCAAAATTATTCCGGAATATTTAAAGCTAATTCCGGAAAATATTACAGTTTTTCCATTATGACAAATTATTTTATCGGGAAACACAAAGCTGTCCGTAAAGCCATTGAAAAATTATTGAAAAGCTACATAATGAGTTTGTAATGTTTGTAAAGTTTATAATGTTAAATGTTTTAGTAGCAAGTGATAGAGAATGGATAATTATTGAGGAAATGAGGAGTGAGGAAATGAGGAAAAATATTCTATGAACCAAACTTTTAACTTTCAACCTTCAACTTTTAACTTTCAACTCCGTTATGTTTCAAATAGGAAAAGCCATTATCACCGACAATTTGTTTGAAGAAGAATTTGCCTGCAACCTAGCAGCCTGCAAAGGCATCTGTTGTGTCGAAGGCGATTCGGGAGCGCCCTTACTCGAAGAAGAAAAAACGGTTTTAGACCGTATCTATCCTGAAATAGTATCATATTTGACCCCGGAAGGACGGAATGCTATTGATAAACAAGGCAAATATGTCATTGACAGTGATGGCGACCTGACAACACCTTTGGTAAACGGGAAGGAGTGTGCTTATGTTACGCAAGACGAAAAAGGTATTTATCTTTGTGGTATTGAAAAAGCCTATAACGATGGCAAAATAGATTGGCAAAAACCAATTTCATGTCACTTATACCCCGTTAGGGTTAAAGATTACGGCGAATTTTTAGCGGTCAACTATCATCGTTGGGAAATCTGTAGCAGCGCTTGCGAACTGGGGAAACAGTCAAAATTACCGCTGTTTAAATTCTTAAAAGAACCTTTGATTAGAAAATTTGGAAAAGATTGGTATGATGAATTGGAAATCATTGCCAAAGAATATTTTAAAATGGACATTTAGTCGTTGAATGTTAAATGTTTATAATGTTCATAAAGTTGTGTGACTTGTTAGGTCTCTAAACCTAATCATAATGGCACATTTTTTTCATTAAAAAATATTGAACGCCAAATAAAAAAAGAAATGATATGAAAAAACTATGGATTTTAACACTGATAAGTTTGCTAATGACAGGATGTCGTCCTGATATTATTAAGATTGAACAAGCTACTAAGCAAACCGTTTTTCCCGGACAAAAAGGCGTGCCACTAAACATCAAATATACCGTACGTTTTAAATTATTGAAACCTGCACAATTGGAAAATGTTCATTTCAAAAATACCAGTACGACTTTTGAAATTAAAAACTTCTTGCTTAAAAATTTTGACACAAATGAACGATATGATACCCACAAAACTTTGCCGGCAGGAAACTATATTTTTGAAGCTTCTACACTCAAAAAAGACGTGAAGGAAACCGATGAAGATTTTTTAATTTTTACCGCCAAATTATCCGGCAACAAAACTTACGATTACGAAGTAAAACTCCAACAAGGCGAAAATATTTTTATGCCGTAACAAGGATAAATATTTAACAGAAACAATATCATAATTGTTGAAAATCAACATCTTATCAAAAACCTGTCGTGTTTCAAATCTGGCAGGTTTTTCTTATTTTAATATCATTTTGTTTCTACCCCACAACCGCAACATCAAATAAGCAAATTTTAGTATATTTGTAAATTGTATATTATCCATTCCGGATAAATAGAAATTAATGTTGTAGAAATAACAAATATGAAAATAGATACTTGCGATTTAGCAATTCAAAATAATACCTCCGGCTGTCACAAAACAGGCACTTGTGACATGAATGGTTGTTACAAGCTGACGGTTTTTGACTGGTTGGCAGACGTGCCTTTACCTGCCGGTGAAGAGCCTTTTCCTTTTGTGGAAGTCCGTTTCAAAAATTCAAGAAAAGGCTTCTTTTCAACCAATGGTTTGGAACTTTATACCGGCGACACGGTAGCCGTAGAAGCCAAGTCCGGACATGATATCGGGGTGGTGTCCGCTACCGGCGAGATTGTCCGCCTGCAGATGAAAAAGAAAAATGTCGATTACGAAAAAGACTTGATATACAAAGTCTATCGTAAAGCCTCGCAACGTGATATTGACAAATGGCAACAATTGCGTTTGAAGGAAGAAGAGGTTAAGCATAAAGCGCGTAAGTACGTGATAATCCACGGCTTACAAATGAAAATATCTGATGTGGAATACCAAGGTGACGGCACCAAAGTCACGTTTTATTATACGGCAGACGGACGCGTGGATTTCCGGAGTTTGATCAAAGATTTGGCTCGCGAATTTTCTACCCGTATCGAAATGCGACAAATCGGTTTTCGTCAAGAAGCAGCTCGCTTAGGAGGTATTGGTTCTTGTGGTCGCGAACTCTGTTGTGCCTCGTGGATGAGTGATTTTAGAAGTGTTAGCACTTCTGCGGCAAAATATCAGCAATTGTCTCTCAATCCGCAAAAATTAGCCGGACAATGTGGTAAACTCAAGTGTTGCTTGAACTTTGAACTGGATGCTTATGTCGATGCGCTGTCTGATTTCCCGGCACATAACAAACAACTCGAAACTGAAAAAGGTAATGCTAAATGGATTAAATCGGATATTTTTAAAGGACATTTGTGGTATGCCTATGTCAACTATCAGGAAAATGGCAATACTTGGCACAAATTAACTTTGGAACAAGTCAATGAAATTATTGAACAAAATAATCAAGGTGAAAAACCCGCCAGTCTGGAAGAATATGCCGCGGAATTGTCACTATTGGAAACCAAACCTGTTGAAAATTTTGAAAAAGTAGTCGGACAAGACAACATCAACCGTTTTGATGAAGTTAAAAGAAAAAGACGTAGAAAAAAACGTCGTAAATCGTCCGGAAACAGAAACAAAAACGTTCAAAATCAACAAAACAAGAAACAATCTAATCAAAATAAATCTCAAAACAACAAAAACAGACGTTTTAAGAACAAACGTCGTAAACCGCGTAACGGCAATCAGAATAACAATGAAAAATAAAAGCCTTTTCGTCATATTACTGCTACTTGGCATTTTGACAGCTTGTCAAAACAATGTAGTGATGCAACAAACCAAAGATATCAATCAAGCTATTTGGCATCGCGACAGTATTGTTCGTATGCAATTTAAACCACAAGATACCGTTCAAACTTATAACCTGTCTTTTTTAATCAGAAATGACAATCATTATCCGTATGCCAATATATTTTTGATAGCCAAAATGTCAAATGACCGTCAAGAAATTATTGATACACTCGAATATGCTATGGCTGACGAAAAAGGTAATTGGCTGGGAAGCGGTATTTGGGATCTCAAAGAAAGCAAGTTAGTTTATAAGAAAGATTATAAATTTAAAGACACCTTACCGGTAACCATCAGTGTTGGTCATGCCGTGAGAAAAACGGGGCAAATTCTGGGAGATGAAGAAGTCCCCGGTATTAAAACGATTGGTATTATCATTGAAAAAGCAACTCATTAGTAGAATTTTCAACTTTTTACTTTCAACTTTCAACTCATTCAGACAATGACAAAACAAGCAACTCCTAATTTCAAAAAATACGTCAAATGGTTTTGGCTCAGCTTTTTGGGCGGCTTACTGATTATCGTATTGATCTTTTTCCTGGCTTCAAAAGGTTTTTTGGGTTATATGCCGGACTTTAAAGTATTGGAAAATCCGAAATCCAATTTATCTACCCAAATTTTGTCGGAAGATGGAAAAGTTATCGGTAAATTTTATCTCAAAGAAAATCGCACACCTGTCCGTTTTGATGAGTTGTCGCCATATCTCTCTCAAGCACTCGTGGCTACGGAAGACGAACGCTACTATTCACATTCCGGTATTGATTTCAGGAGTTTGACCCGTGCTATTGTTTTTCTGGGAAGTAAAGGTGGGGGTAGTACCATTACGCAACAGTTGTCCAAATTGTTATTTCACAAACGTGAAAAAGCAAATCTGTTAAAAAAAATCATTCAAAAAATCAAAGAACAAATCATTGCCGTACGTCTTGAAAAACAATACACCAAAGACGAAATTATCGCTATGTATCTCAACCAGTTTGACTGGCTCAATCAAGGTGTTGGGATTAAATCGGCATCACGTATTTACTTCAACAAAGAACCCAAAGATTTAAAAATTGAAGAAGCGGCAGTGTTAATTGGTATGCTTAAAAACCCTGCTTTCTTCCGCCCGGTTAGTCGTCCCGAACGTACCAAAAAACGCCGTAATGTCGTCCTGCACCAAATGGCTAAAAACGGCTATATCACCGAAAAACAAAAAGATTCGCTTCAAAAATTACCTTTAAAACTCGAATTTCGTCCCGAACGCCACGACGAAGGTATGGCAACTTACTTACGAGAATATATCCGAAAATTTGTTGGCAATTGGGCAAAAAAACATCCAAAACCCGATGGTAGTCACTACAATATCTACACGGATGGCATCAAAATTTACACTACCATAGATTCTCGTTTACAAGCCAATGCGGAAGCTGCCGTCAAAGAACACATGAAACGTTTGCAAGCAGCTTTTGATAAACAAGCTAAAAAATTGAAAAACGCACCTTTCTATTTCCCAAAACTGGGACCAAAGGCTACACAAAAAGAGATTAAAAAAATTATGAAACAAGCCATGCGCCGTTCCGAACGTTGGCGTGTGATGAAAATAGCCGGATTGAGTGACAAAGAAATTGAAAAAAGTTTTTATAAAAAAAGACAAATGCGAGTGTTTTCTTGGAACGGTGATGTTGACACTTTGATGACGCCTTACGATTCTATTCGCTATTACAAAAGATTCTTACACGCCGGATTGATGTCTATGGAACCTAGCACCGGACATATCAAAGCCTGGGTAGGCGGGATCAATTTCAAACATTTTAAATACGACCATGTCAAACAGGGTGCCCGTCAGGTTGGTTCCACATTTAAACCTTTTGTGTATGCTACGGCTATCAACCAAAAACATCTGTCGCCTTGTGATTCGTTCCCTAACGTACCTTACACAATTGAATCCGGACGCTGGGGATTGACCAAACCGTGGACCCCCAAAAATGCCGGAGGCGGATACGGTGGTAAATTAACCCTTAAGCAAGCACTTGCCAATTCCATTAACGTGATAACAGCGCAATTGATAGATATGGTTGGACCGAAACCGGTTGTTGATCTGGCAAAAAATCTCGGTATCAAACACGATATTCCCGAAGTCCCTTCCATTGCTTTGGGAACCCCTGAAATTTCACTCTACGAAATGGTTGGTGCTTTAAACGGTTTCTCAAATAAAGGTGTTTATATTGAACCCTACGTTATCAGCAAGATTACCGACAAAAACGGAGTGATTTTGTATGAAAAAGTACCGGAATCCAAAGAAGTTTTAAGTCCGGAAATTGCCTACACGGTTATCAACCTCATGCAAGGCGTTACCCAATACGGAACCGGTTCGCGTCTGCGGGGTTCTTGGGCAAAAAATGTTAAATTCTACAAAGAAGTCATGACCGGATACCCTTATAATTTCACAAACGAAATAGCCGGTAAAACCGGTACCACACAAAATCAATCCGACGGTTGGTTTATGGGCTTGGTGCCAAATCTGTCAACCGGTGTTTGGGTTGGTGCCGAAGACCGCGCCGTGCATTTCAAAAGTGTTAAATACGGTCAAGGTGCTACCATGGCATTGCCTATTTGGGGAACTTATATGAAGAAGAACTATGCCGACAAAAACCTAAATATTTCCAAAAAACCTTTTGATAAACCCGAAAAAATCAGTATTAATTTAGACTGTAGCAAAAGACAGCAAAGTGAAGACGCCGAAACATCTCCAAAAGATAAGCAAGATGATGATTTGGATGATGATTTGGACGGATAAGCTACTTTATAATTGAAAATGGAAAACAATAATTGAGAATGAAATATTTTAACCTTTACAATTGTTGATGTTTTTTTTGTAACACACTGAAAAAAAATATTATTTTTTTAAATAATAACATTTAATAATACATTTATGAAAAAAATTCTTACAGGTTTATTGTTTTTTTTGACTTTTTTTATATGGCAAGCAAAGGCACAGGCCCCGTCCAATGATACTTGTGCGGGAGCCATAACACTTCCACTTGACACAACTTGCAACAATGTGGTGGCTAATAATTCTGATGCCACCGATTCCGGAGTAGGAGATCCCGGTTGTGCCAATTATCAAGGAGGAGATATATGGTACACTTTTACAATACCTTCAAACTTTACATTTAACCAATACATCATTCTTAAAACAAGTAATGTGCCGGGAAGCAGTGTGCTTGACACAGGTATGGCTTTATATACCGGTAGTTGCGGTAACCTTTCATTGGTTGAATGTAATGACGATGGACCAAGTGGCAGCGGTTATTATTCCCAAATAACAATAATGAGTTCTTCTCCCGGTACCGTGTATTATGTCAGACTTTGGACTTATAATAACGGTCAAGTCGGAGATTTTAATATTTGTGCAAGAATGATAGACGGACCTGTAAATAATTTTTGTGCACATGCCGAAAATTTGACGGTTTATCCCTCCGGTGGCGGTACCGGTAATGAAACATCAGCAACGGTAGCAACGGCTTCTGATAGCGGACAGCATCCGTCTTGTGATAATATAGGAAATTTAGACCTTTGGTATAGCTTTACGGCACCCACCTCAGGTGTTGTAAAAGTAATCACAAGCGGTAATAGCGGAAATGATGTAAAAGCGGCTGTTTACGATAGTTGCGGTGGAACGGAGTTAATCTGTTTTAGCACGGGAAGTACGGAAAAAATAATTCCGTATCTTACTCCCGGACAAAATTACATTTTGCAAGTCTGGCTGGAAAATTTTTCTTATTATCAAGACTTTGACATTGTTCTGGAAGAAGCCCCCACACCACCGGTTAATGATTTTTGCTCAGGTGCCATAACACTACCGTTAAATTCAACTTTTACACATGTTGCCGCCACTAATCAAGGTGCTACGGATTCGGGGGTAGCTGTTCCCGCATGTGGCACTTATCAACCAAATGATGTTTGGTTTACATTTACAACTCCTTCCACTCTAACGGCTGATCAAGCTATCATTATCAAAACTTGTCCGCCCACCGGCTCAACCGGAAATGCTAACAATTCCACGGGTATTGCTTTGTACTCAGGTGATTGCAACAATCTTACACCTATTGATTGTCGTACTACCGGTGGTCAATATTCTCATGCATACATGGCATTTACAACAGCAACGGCATCAACAACTTATTATGTTCGTATATGGACTAACGGATATTATTTACAAACCGGTAACTTTGATGTTTGTTCCAAACTGGTTGACTTGCCTCCTAACAATGATTGTGCAAATGCTGAAACTTTAACTGTTTATCCGCAGGGTAATGGTGCCGGAAATGAAACTGCTGCTAGTACCACAGATGCTATCGATAGCGGACAACACCCTTCTTGTGATAATTATGGCAGAAATTCTGACCTTTGGTACACTTTTACAGCTCCTTCTACAGGAGTGGTAAAAATGACAACCGACGGTGCAACCGGAGACTATATTAAAGCGGCTATTTACGACAGTTGCGGTGGTACGGAGTTGAATTGTAGAAGTAACGGTAATGAAAAAGTATTTTCAGGGCTTACACCCGGACAAAACTATATTTTGCAAGTCTTGCAAGATTATTATAATATCGGTGATTTTACTATTGTACTTGAAGCCGGCGATATGCCACCGTCAAACGATTTTTGTTCGGGAGCCATAAATATACCTGTTAGTTCTACATGTAACTATATTGTAGCCAACAACCAAGGAGCAACAGATTCCGGTGAAGGAAATGTAGGGTGTAGCAACAATACGCCGGTTAATGATATATGGTTTTCTTTTACAGTTCCTTCAAATATTGCAACTGACCAACCGATAATTATAAAAACTGATGCTGCAAACGGTAGTAATGTTACTGATACCGGATTATCAGGTTTCTCAGGAAACTGTAACAATCTTAATGAGATATCTTG
Source organism: Flavobacteriales bacterium (assembly GCA_027032855.1). Taxonomy (GTDB): domain Bacteria; phylum Bacteroidota; class Bacteroidia; order Flavobacteriales; family Flavobacteriaceae; genus WGBX01. The sequence goes on from JALVLX010000055.1 coordinate 7,947, forward strand.
TGTGAACACAGTAGGCGATTTTTCAAGATTGGTATTTAGAAATTTAACGCCGGGAGAAGTCTATTTTGTCAAAGCTTGGGCAGAAGACAACCAACAAGGCAATTTTAATATTTGTGCTCAAATGGTTGACCCGCCTGCCAATAACGATTGTGCTAATGCCGTGCCATTAACCGTATATCCTCAAGGAAACGGTGCCGGTAACGAAATATCTGGATCAACACTAGGTGCAACCGATAGCGGACAACATTCTACGACTTGTCCAAGTGGATACTATTGGGATGTTTGGTATTCTTTTACAGCACCCGCTTCAGGAAATATTGCGGTAATTACCGGTGGGGAAGCCGGTTCTACATTAAATGCAGCCATATATGACAGTTGTGGTGGTTCAGAAGTAGCTTGTTCACATGGAGTACCTATTAACTTTCATGGATTGACACCGGGACAAAGCTATGTTTTACAATTGTATTCTTTTAGCGATTTGTACATTGGTGATTTTTCTGTAGTGGTTGAAGAAGTTCCTTATGTTTATCCCTCCCTTTCGCTGACAACTAACCCTGATTGTAACAATAATCAATTTTTTGTTGATTTAAATGTGACTGCTTTAGGTGGTTCGTCGTCTATAACCATAAGCGATGACCAAGGTAACGCTCCACAACAAATAAGTGCTCCCGGTACATTAACTTTCGGTCCTTATAATTCAGGTGTGTCAGTAACGTTTACTGTAACAAGTGATGATGACCCTTCTCTAGTAAGATATTATGTTGAAGAATATTTTTGTCCGCCTTCTAATGACAATTGTACGGGTGCCCTGCCTTTAACGGTAAACAATACTTGTACACCGGTTGTTGCAACAAATGCCGGTAGCACCGATTCAGGTATTCCCGCACCAAATTGCGGTAATTACATTGGTGGGGATGTTTGGTTTACCGTGGTTGTCCCTGCTGATGGAAACGCAACTATCGAAACTTCATACTATGGTAATAGCAGCATTACTGATACAGTGTTGGCTGTGTATGAAGGCGATTGTAACAATTTGACAGAGATTGCTTGTAATGATGATATTGGTTATGGAAATTTTTTTTCAAGACTTGATCTAACGGGAAGAACCGCAGGAGAAACAATATATGTAAGAGCCTTTGCGTATGACGGTATTCCACATGATGATTTCAACATCTGTGCATATAATCCAAATGTAGGAATTACCGGTATTGATAAAATTGATTTTTTCTTTTATCCCAACCCTATTTCTAATAAAATTTCGTGGAAAACTAACGGCAATATTGAAAAAATTCAAATCACCAACCTGACAGGACAAATAATAATGGAAGTACAAAACCCTGCTGATAATTATTTGAATACCGGCAAAATGAAACCGGGTATGTATTTACTGCGTGTTTTTATTAATGGTAAACAAGGTGTTTATAAAATCATTAAGGAATAATTTCTCCTTTCCAATTGTATCCCCCACGCAAAGCCAAAACAAAAACAATGAGCAAATAAATCGGATAAACCATAAAACTCAAAGGATAATACCACCACAGCAAACGGGCGCGATAAAAACGGTTGGTCAGGTAAAGACACAAAGCATCAACCATAAATTTTATGGCTATAAACCAATAGAATTCTTTAAAATTAAGTAAAGAATACAGTAAGCTTACATGCACTAACATCATCAAAATACCGAGTAATTTTGCCATGGTCTGTCCACCTTTCTTACTTTTGCCTGCCCAACGAATTTTTTGTTGAATCAACGTTTTCCAATTTGATGCAGCTTGTGTTTTTACAATAGCGGAACGAGATTTTATAAAATAAATTTTTTCGGAAAATTTTTCAGCAAATTTTTGAAGCAAAAATACATCATCTCCTGATGCTATATCCAAATTACCTTCATAACCCCGAACGGTTTCAAAACTTTGTTTTCTAAAAATCAAATTAGCACCATTAGCCAAAAAAGGTTTTTGAAAACCGGCACCTGCCATGGTCATAGCTTGCAGACATAAAAACTCAAATTGTTGAAACTGCCCTAAAAAACCTGTTGTATCAAAATACCGCACCGGACCCAAAATCATTTCCGGCTGATACTGAGCGATAAAGCCGTTTACAGCTTTCAAATAATCCGGAGACAATTCACAATCAGCGTCTATACTGATAATCCATTGGTGTTTTGCTTGTGTAATTCCTGTCAGTAAAGCTTGTTTCTTTCCCTTTCCTTCATTTTTTACCGGTTTAATACCATGTTGATATTCAGCTATTTTAAACGAATTGTCAACAGAATGATCATCAATTAAGATAATTTCGAAAGCCTCTGCCGGATAATCTATTTTTTTTAAAGAATTTAGTAGTCGGGGTAAGTTTGATGCTTCATTTTTAAAAGGAATAATAATGGAAAACTCAAAAACTTTTTTAGTTTTCTTAGTTTTTTGATAAGCGGGTTGGCTTACATAAATCAACAACCAAAGCATTAAAATGGCATAAATACTCCCTATTACAACTAACAACATCATCATCGCACAAAAGTTTTAGAACGCCACATCCAAATCAGGCCGACTATAAAAGGAAAGAAAAAATTGAAAAACCACATGATAGCGACAATTTTAAAAACCAAAACGCCTTCAACATGCAATGCCGAAAATATCCAAATAGCAACATTGCCTTTGACCGCCCAATCTAAAAATGACAATATGGGTATAAATGTAGCAAACAAATACACTAACGATACGGCGGCGTATAACGTAAATAATCCGTAATCAATTTTAAAATACAGCAATAGCCAAACAAATTGGGTTGAAAAAATAATGTAACGTAGCAATGCATAAACATTACTTTTTGCCCAAAGTTTGGATTGAAAAACCGGATTTTGACGGTATTTTTTTAACAAGTAAAATATTGCACCGATAATCAACAAACCAATAGTAAGCATCATTATGAACTGCCAATAATGTCCGGAAAAAGAATTGAAATAAACGAGATTTTTTAAGAAACCGCAATAGTAAGCAAACAATAATCCCAATAGTCCTGCCAACAAAGTAATAAAAAACTGCGACACATTCCCTATTAACGTCAATCCTAACACACTTTTGTAGTCTTTTTTCTCATAAAACAACACTTTGACGCCATACTCCCCCACACGATTGGGGGTCAATAAAGACAAGGCAAAGCTGACCAAACTTTGTTTTGCCCCTTCTATGTAGGAAATATTTTGAATTTCGCCGGCTAAAAACTGCCATTTTTTAATTTCAAAAAACCAATTTAACATGCTGAACATCAACAATATTATAACAAATCTGATAGACCAAAATTCTGCGTAGCCATGCCATAAGTTTTGCAAATACCGATGATGCCACAAATAATAAACAGCCACAAAGCTGATCAGTAATTTGAGAAAAGTTAAAATAACTTTATGATATTTTGACAGAAATTTATACATTTGATAAATTGCAAATTACATAAAAAAATTAGAATTTAGAAATTAGAATTTTGAAGAAATCTAAAATAAAAACTCTGAGTGACTCTGTGACAAACTCCGTGGAACTCTGTGGTTAATCTTGCAAGTTTAGATTTAATTTAAGCTGATGAAAACCGAAAAAATCATATTAGGCATTGACCCCGGTACCACCGTTATGGGATTTGGCATCATCGAAGTAACCGGCAACGCGCTGAAACTTGTGTTGATGGACGAACTAATCTTAAGCAAATACGATAGTCACAGCCTGCGACTAAAAAAAATATTTGAACGCACTTTGAGCCTGATTGACGAGTTTCACCCGGATGAATTGGCTATTGAAGCACCGTTTTTCGGTAAAAATGTCCAATCTATGCTCAAACTGGGTCGTGCGCAGGGGGTGGCTATGGCGGCAGGCTTGTATCGCGAGGTGCCTATTACCGAATATTTACCCAAAAAAGTCAAAATGGCCATTACCGGCAACGGCAACGCCAGTAAAGAACAAGTAGCGGCAATGCTCAAACGCTTGCTCAACCTGTCAGCATTGCCCACCAAATTTGATGCTACTGACGGCCTTGCCGTAGCTGTATGCCATTATTTTAACAAAGGACAAAGTGGTGGTGATAAAAAATACGGCAGTTGGAAAAGTTTTATAACGAATAACCCGAAACGTATTAAATAAAAAGTGAAAAGTGAACGGAGATGTCTCTCCCGACGAATGTCGGGACCGAAATAACAATCATTACAATAAAACATTAAACTTTTAACTAGATAGCATGGTCTATATAATACTTTTCATAACGGTTTTAACAGGTATGTTTTTGGTAATGCGCCTTAAAAACGTTAACAATCAACATGTTAATCTATTGTTGAGTTTTAGTGGTGCTTACTTGTTATCGGTGATAGTCTTTCATTTGTTACCCGGAGTTTATGACAAGTTAAACGGCAAAACAGCCGGGTTTTTAATCATGAGCGGGATTGTATTTCAATTGATTTTAGAACTTTTTTCACATGGTGCCGAACACGGACACAAACATGCTTTTGGAAGCAAAGCTCCTTGGTTGTTATGGTTGAGTTTGGCTATTCATGCTTTTTTGGAAGGTCTGCCTATCAATCAAGGACACCACCTGCACACCGGATATTTTTACGGTATTTTGATACACAAATTACCTGTCGCTATGGTTTTGACCACGGTTATGCTGGAAGCCGGACTGTCAAAATCCAAAATATTCTTGTTTTTAACAGGCTTTGCGCTGATGACCCCTTTAGCTGCATTTTTAGGCGATTATTCTTCGTTCTTTTCCGTTTATGCCACTTACATCAACGCATTTGTTGTTGGCATTTTGGCACATATCGGCACAACTATTTTGTTTGAAAACGAACATTCGCACCATTTCAATCTCCGTAAATTTTTATTGATTTTTCTGGCAGTGTTTATAGCTTATTTGACTTGATTTATAGTAGCAAGTAACTTGTAATAGACATTTCGATGGAGAAACGACGGACAAATCTCATGTCACTCAGACAGAGCGAGGTACGAGCTACGAGGAATCCGGATTTCTCCTCACTCGTACCTCGCTCGTTCGAAATGACAATCAAATAACCAATAATCATTAAATTTGCAATCAAACATTTATTAATCTCATGCACAAAGCCGTTTTATCTTTGGGGAGTAATCTGGGAAACCCGTTTAAAAATCTGCAAGCTGCTATTGATTTGCTTCATCTGTTTGCCGGACATATTTCCGCTATCGCTCCGGTGTATCAAACCAAAGCATGGGAATTTGACGGCAATGATTTTTTAAACACAGTTGTGATTTTGCAAACTGCACTGTCGCCCCGAGAGTTATTACAAACAAGCCAACGCATAGAACGGGTTATCGGACGCAAAAGCAAATCACAAAACAGACAATACCAAAACCGCCTGATTGATATTGACATTTTGTATTATGACAGCCAACAGATTAACACACCGGATTTACAAATACCACATCCGTTATTGACACAACGTAACTTTGTCTTAAAACCTTTAAACGACATTTTACCGGAATTTTTTCATCCGGTTTTGCAAAAAAACCATCGGGAATTACTATCTTTATCGCCCGACAAAACGCCGGTTAAATTAATCGATAAAAAATTGAAAATCAACAATTTTCCATATAATTTCATCGCCATAGAAGGTAATATTGGTGCCGGCAAAACGACTTTTGCCACCCAATTTGCCAAAGATGCTGATGCTAAGCAGGTTTTGGAACGTTTCGAGGAAAATCCGTTTTTACCAAAATTTTACGAAGACCAATCGCGCTACGCTTTTCCGCTGGAAATGTCCTTTCTCGCAGACCGTTACCAACAATTAACCGACGATTTGTCGCAGTACGATTTGTTTAAAACTTCCGTCATTTCCGATTACTTTGTGTTCAAATCCTTGATTTTTTCCAAAGTTACCTTATCTGAAGATGAATATGCTTTGTACCGTAAGATTTTCAATTTTATGTACCGTGATTTGGCCAAACCGGATTTGTATATTTATCTGTATCAAAATGTGGACAGATTACTTAAAAATATCAAAAAACGCGGACGTTCTTATGAACAATCCATCACGGGAGAGTATTTGGAGCAAATTCATGAGGGATATATGAACTTTATCAAAACACAAAAAGACCTTAACATCTTGATTTTAGACATCAGCGACATTGATTTTGTTGATAATCAGGACTATTACTACAAAATGGTGTATACAATTTTATCCTACCCCGAAAAAGAACACCGCGAACATTTGGTGATTGAGAAGATGTAGAAACGCTGTGCGTTACGCGTTGAAAGTTTATAATGTATAATGTTTATAACGTAAAAACTATTTGATAATAACTTTACAACATAGATGTTGTCCATGTTTTTGACACTAGACAAAATCCAAAAAAAAATAAAAAATTTTTAAAGAAAAACGTCAAAAATTCTCTTCTTCCAAATCATCACCCCGCAGTTTCCTAAAATGTTTTCGCGCATCAACGTACCAAAAACCGCCGGGATATTCCATAATGATTTTTTTAAATAATTCCTTAGCTTTTTCGTCTTCGCCTTTTTGTTCGTAAATGATTGCCATTCGGTAGAGCGCATCGTCTTTGAGCAAATCTTCTGTTTGATTGTCTAAAACGGCTTGATATTTTGCTAAAGCTTCATCATACCGGCCGGATTTTTCCAGAAGTTTGCCGGCAAGCATCAAAGCATCGTCATAAACTAGTTGCCCTTTAAAATTCCGCGTCAAAGTATCCAAAATTTTGAGTGCCGATTGCGGTTTTTTTCTAAAAATTTCAAATTTGGCGCGCGCCAGTTTTTTCAGCCCGTCATAAATTGTATCCCCTTCCTCTTTGTTGTTGATAATAATCAAATCCATATCAATGGCATCATTGGCAATCAAATCGTCGGATACGGACTTGATAACTTTAAGCTGGGTATGCGCCCAGTCGATATCGCCTTGATAAAAAGAAGCACGTGCTATATCATAAGTAGCTTTGTGCCCGGTTGGGTCATTGGGAAAATCAAGTTGTACTTGCGTGTAAAGCACCAGTGCCTGATTAAAATCTTGTTGAAACAACAAAATATCTGCCTTTTTTAACTTGATATTGGCTTGCTGTTTTTTGATAAAAGTTTTGCGTTCCAAACCGGATAAGATTTCCAAGGCTTTTGCAGGTTGGTTTTGATGAAACGCCAAAAAGTCGGCATAGGCAATTTTTAAATCAATTTGATTTTTTGGTGACCAATTTTCTTGCAAATACGTTTCAAATTGTTGTGCAATCTCTTGCTTTTGCTCGGGACTTAAAATCTCTTTTAAATCCAATTTTATCAATTCCAGCTTTGCTTTTTCCGCATAGTCCGGCTCGTCGGTTTGCTCAGCAAGAAATTCGTAAATAGCTTTGGCATCTTCCGTTTTTTTACTGTAAACCGCTGTACGTGCCAGATGATAGATTTCACTGAGCGCCGCTTCATTCTTTCGATATAAACTTTTGAGTTGCAAATATGCTTTTTTGTATTCTTTTTGCTGGGTATAAAGCCATTGCAGCAGGCGGTACCACTG
>JALVLX010000056.1 GCA_027032855.1 Flavobacteriales bacterium
TAGAATTTTTCTATCTTTTTATTTGCATTGGAAAATTCTATGAATTTTCCGGTGCAAATACGCCTAAACATTGAAGTAGGCGAGAACCCCGCTATGCGCTATATATATAATATATCAATAATAATGTCAGCCCTTCGGGCTTATTTAGTAAACCCCGAAGGGGTGATATATTTATAGAAAATTTATGACGTTAAAAACATAAACCCCAAAGAGGTGAAATTATATAAAAAGATAATAACCATGATTATTAAACCTAATTTATTATTACCCACACAAAACAACATAGACCCAGTATTATTGTGTTAAAAATTAAGATAATTGTTAAAAAATTTTGTTATGAGTTCCCTTATCTTTGTATTATAATAATTCATTTATTATATAGTTAACAACAACAGCAGCAAACGCAAACATTTTTCACACAAACAAGCAAAAGTGCCCATTGAAAAATGGGGACTTTTTGTATTGACAGGGGTCAAATAAAATCTTTACTGAAAAAACCACCTTTGTTTGCTTTTCTTTTTCTCGAAAATTCAACAATTAAGTAGGCTGTTGTTATCAAATTCCGTAGTTCCAGCAGGTCAGTACTGATTTCCGCATGATCGTAGAGACGTTTATTGTCTTGATAAAGTACGTACAAGCGGCGTAAGGCACGTAGCAAACGTTCGTTTGATCGTACAATCCCAACATAATTACTCATAATGGTTTTTACTTCGTTGCGGTCATGTGTTATGAGGATCTTTTCCATGTTCCTTTCTGTACTGGTGTCAATCCATTCGGGGATAGGAGGCAATTTGAAGTTGTAATCAAAATTTTGAGTAATATCTTGTGCCGCATTGTGTGAATAAACCAGTGCTTCTAATAAAGAATTGGAAGCCAAACGGTTGGCACCATGCAACCCGGTACGGCTGACTTCGCCGCTGGTATATAGGTTTTTGATAGAAGTGCGTCCGTTTTTGTCTGCTACAATACCCCCCATCATATAATGTGCTGCCGGTGCTACGGGAATATAATCTTTATGAATATCGATGTTTAGACTTTTACATTTTTTGGTAATGTTCGGAAAATGCTTAATAAAGGCATCATAATCCAAATGTGTGACATCTAAATAAACATTTTTACTACCTTCCAATTTCATTTCCGTATCTATGGCGCGGGCTACGATATCACGCGGCGCTAATTCCAAGCGTTCATCATATTTTTTCATGAAACGGTCACCTTTGTAGTTGCGCAAATAAGCCCCAAAACCGCGAACTGCTTCAGAAATTAGAAAAGCAGGGCTCTCGCCCGGATTGTATAGAGCTGTCGGGTGAAATTGGATAAATTCCATATCTGCCAATCTGGCTTTGGCACGATAAGCCATACCGATACCGTCACCGGTTGCTACAAAAGGATTGGTTGTAGTTTCATAAACTTGCCCGCTACCGCCGGTAGCCAAAAGTGTGAATTGCGCCGTAAAAGTTTTGATTTCTTTGGTCTTTTCATCTAAGACATAAGCGCCGAAAACGGTTTTATCGGAATCTAATGAAATTAAATCACCAAAAACTTGATGTTCTGTAATCAAATCAATAGCGTAGTGAAAATCGTAGAAGTCAATATTGGGGGTTTGTGCTACAATTTTGAGTAGCGAACGTTCTATTTCAAATCCGGTAATATCTTTGTGATGAAAAATACGGTTTTTGGAGTGACCGCCTTCTTTACCAAGGTCAAATTCGCCTTTTTGGTTTTTGTCAAATGACACGCCCCATTCCAAAAGTTCGTCAAGTCGTTCGGTAGCTTGCGTAATGACCATTTTTACAACCTCTTCATCACAAAGTCCGTCACCGGCAATCAGGGTGTCTTTGATATGTTCTTCATAAGAATCTTTGGTCAAATCATAGACTGTGGCAATACCACCTTGGGCATATTTGGTATTGGATTCTTCCTTGGTGCCTTTGGTGATAATCGTTATTTTTTTATCAGGAAAATGTTCTGCTGTTCTGATTGCAAAAGACAGACCGGCAATACCGGAGCCTATCACTAATATGTCACTTTGTATTTTCATCTTAGATTTTTTTTACCATAAAAGACACAAAAGTTCATATAAGTTTACTTTCTTTTATGTTCTAATATGTCTTATATGGTTTTATACATATATTGAATAATACGGTTATACGGTCTATTATTTTCTTTCAATTGATACTAGCTACTTGATACTTGTTATTACAAACTTTCAACTCAATTCAAGCATGCGTTCAATAGAAACTAAAGCTTTTTTACGCAATTCTTCTTCTACATTAACTTCAGGCAACTCGTATTGCAAAGCCAAGTAAATTTTTTCCAAAGTATTACGTTTCATATACGGACATTCGGTGCAAGCACACGAATTTTCATCATTTACCGGTGGTGCGGGAATCAAAACTTTATCCGGAGCCGCTTGTGCCATTTTGTGCAATATGCCTGATTCTGTAGCAATGATAAATTCCTTAGAATCAGTTTCTTGCACGTATTTGAGTAAGCCCGAAGTAGAACCGATATAATCTGCCATATCCAAAATATAACCCCTTGATTCAGGGTGTGCTATGAATTTTGCTTCCGGATATTCTTCTTTGAGTTTTAAGATTTTTTCCAACGAAAACTCTTCGTGCACTTCACATGCCCCGTCCCAAAGCAACATATCCCTGCCGGTTTTTTTGATGAGATAACTTCCCAAATTTTTATCCGGCGCAAAAATGATTTTTTGATCTTTGGGTATCGATTTGATGATTTTTTCGGCATTTGATGAGGTACAGACAATATCCGTCAAGGCTTTGATGTCTGCCGAAGTATTGACATACGACACGACTATGTGATTGGGGTGTTCTTTCTTAAACGCTTCAAATTTATCCTTGGGAGCAGATTCTGCCAACGAACATCCGGCAAGCAAGTCGGGGAGGAGTACTTTTTTGTCAGGATTGAGAATCTTGGCAGTTTCTGCCATAAAATGTACGCCCGCAAATAATATAATGTCAGCTTTGGTTTTTGCAGCCGCTTGAGCCAATCCTAAACTATCCCCGACATAATCAGCGATATCTTGTATTTCGGGTACTTGATAATAGTGCGCCAAAATAACGGCATTTTTTTCTTTGCGTAAACGGTTGATTTCTTTAACCAAATCAATATTTTTAGGGATTTCAATATCCAAATATCCCTTTTCAGGTAAGCTTTCAATTGCTTTTTTGAGATTCATAGGCAAAATTTTTTGTAAATATAAAGTTTTGTTCAATATATTGCAAAGTTTATGCCTAAAATTAACATTGGTTAACTTTAAATTTGCTTAAATATTTCCCAAAAACCGGGGAATGATTTGACCACAACTTCCGGATGATTAATGGCCAATTCCGGATATTTTTTTTGCAAAATAGCAAAACTCATCGCCATGCGGTGGTCATTGTAGGTGTCTATCGCTACGTTGGTATTGGTGATTTCAGGTGATTTAATTTCCAAACTATCACCGGTTATTTCAATTTTAGCACCAAGCTTTTCCATTTCGTTTTTAAGGGCTGTCAGACGTTGAGTCTCTTTTATTTGTAATGTTTGCAAGCCTGTTAACCGGCATTTTATGCCCATTGCCAAACAAGTTACTGCCAAGGTTTGTGCCAAATCGGGGGTTTCAAGCAAATCAAAACTTAAATAATCCGGTTTTTGATAGTTTCTTTCCGGTTTTAAAATGATTTTTTGCGAGGTTTCAAAACTTGTTTCAATTCCAAAATATTTGTAGTAATCCGCAATTTTCCGGTCACCTTGCAATGAATTGTTATCAAAAGGCATCAAGCTGATTTCTTTTTGTCTTAATACTGCTTCAGCGCCAAAAAAATAGGAAGCTGACGACCAATCTCCTTCAATATTTACTGTTTGTTCCGCTATTTGAGATGTTGGATGAACTTTGAGGCTTTCGGCAGTTTGAACGGTATGAATACCAAGTTGGTTTAAGATATCCAATGTCATTTGCACATAGGGTTTGGACACTTGTTTGCTCTTTAAATGTAAAGTCAAACTATTCGACATTTTTGGGGCAATTAATAACAATGCCGAGATATACTGACTGCTGATGTTTTGGGCAATGCTGACTTCGTTTCCGGTAAGAGTTTTTCCTGTAATTTTCAAGGGAGGATAACCTTCGTTTTGCAGATACAAAATGTCGGCACCAAGCGCTTGCAGAGCTTCAACCAAAATTTTGACGGGACGTTGACGCATGCGTACAGAACCGTCTAAAACAAAAGTTCGTCCGTCAAGTGTGCTCAATAAAGCGGTCAAAAAACGCATAGCCGTACCGGCATGCCCGATATTTATATGAACTGGGCTCTCCTGTTGCCCGGCTTGTCGCAAAGCTTTTTGTAATACAATTGTATCTTGAGCAGTTGATAAGTTGTTGATTTTCAACGTCTGATATTGGTATTGTAAAATCAAAAAGCGATTGGAAATACTTTTGGAAGCGGGAATTTTAAAGTTTTGCATCAAAATAGATTTTGAATAACAAAAGTAGAAAAATTCTATGATGTCATTAATGATAAATTGCTGATTCCTGCCGTTCAAAATTTATTATCTTAGCCGTTACAAAGTTTTAACTCTTATTATGAAGTTTATCGTTATCAATACCAAAGTTTCATTATCTGGACATGATGTTATCAACACAACCGAAAAAGAATTTCATGATTTGTCATTGAAAGATGTTGATTATTTGATAATTAGTGGTGGTGATGGCTTGTTGCGACGTATCATTGAATACATCATTTTCTCCGGTCAACCCAAACCGAAAATCATTATTGATGCGAAAGGATCATTTAATGTAATTGCCAAAAAACATTTGGTGCCAAAACTTTCCAAAACATTAAAGAAAATTGAAGCAGGGGAGATGCCGGAAACAAAATCTCAAGATGTTTACAAACTCAACGATTTTATTTTTTTATTTTCTGCGGGCAATATGTTTGATGCTTTACATATTCACTTTTCTGAAATGTTGCGTATTGGATTTTTGGCAAAAGGTCCTTTAAAGTATTTTGTTTCAACTATTTTGTTACTGCCTGTTATGTTGCCTGTTACGCCATTTCTATTGTTTTCAAAAAAGCGTTTTTTTATATTTACACCTTTTAAGTCTTTTAATTTTATGAATTTTTATACCAAAGTTGATTCGTTGAAAATAGACTTGAAAAACGGCTATAATTTATTGGAAATAGATGGAGATTTGGTAATAATCAAAGAGTCGGTACTTGATATTAAGCGTTTAGACACTATTGAAATTGTCTATAAATAAAAAAATCCGTCAAAACGACGGATTTTTTTATTGTTTTAGTATTTGAATATTGAAGTAATTAAGAAATAATAAATTTTCACTTAGTTTGTTACTTAGATTTTTGCCAAAGCTTGTTCTAAATCAGCAATGATGTCGTCAACATCTTCAATACCAACAGCAAATCG
>JALVLX010000057.1 GCA_027032855.1 Flavobacteriales bacterium
CCATATAACCATATAACCATATAACCATATAACCATATAACCATATAACCATATAACCATATAACCATATAACCATATAACCATATAACCATATAACCAGAAATAATTAACCATAAAATAAAGTATAATGAAGAGAATGTTCATATTAATGTTGTTTGCAGGTTTACTTTTAACTGCGTGTAACAACGGAGATCCTGCATCAAAAATCAAGGAGGAAAATTTGAAAGTAACCAAGCAAAAACTTTCAGAGATGAACAAATTTCCTAAAATGGATTTTTCTGTTAGAGAAGTCGATTTCGGTACTCATAACGAAGGCGATATCCTTGATACGGTTTTTAGATTTACCAATACCGGCGAAGTGCCTTTGGTTATTTCAAATGTCAAAACCAGTTGTGGTTGTACTACCCCTTACTGGCCAAAAAAACCGATTAAACCGGGTGAATCCGATGTAATTAAAGTTAAATTTAATACAAATCACAAGCCGGGTAATCAGGTCAAAACCATTACGATACATGCCAACACTAAAAATTTGACAGAACAAATTAAAATCAAAGCTTATATCAATCCTAAATCAAAAAAAGAACAAGAAAAACTCAAAAAAGTAAACAATATTTTGAGTAAAAAGATTGATTTAGATAAGATTAACAAAAAATAATTCTAAGTACTCTTTTAGAATTTATTAACTAATGAAAGTGATGGGTGATAGAGTGATTCTATCACCGTCGCTTTATTATAATATTAGTATGTTAGCCAAAAGACAATTTAAAATAGCTTTATATTTTTTTGCTACAATTGCTTTATTGGGCTTAATTTTACGTTTGGTACCTGTTATGCCCCTTGGGGTAACATATGCTAATGTATTGCACGCTCATTCGCACACGGCATTTTTGGGTTGGTTGCACGGTGGTTTTATTGCCTTTATATCTTTCATCTTTTTGAAGGATAAATTGCAGTCACGGCAGTTTAAAAATTTATATTTTTTTACGATATTTAATATAGCGGGTATTTATATTTCGTTTTTATTTCAGGGCTATAAATTTTTCTCAATCCTGTTTCTATCCCTATTTTTAATTGCAACTTATTGGTTTCTAATTTTTTTCTTCAAAAACAAGACTGAAGACAAAACCTATCCGGCAACTTTTCGTTTTATCAGGGCAGGTTTGTGGTTGCAGTTTTTGTCGAGTTTAAGTCCGTGGAGCTTAGGTGCCGTTATAAAGTTTTTGGGTAAAAAATCGGTTTTCTACAAATTTGATATTTTTTATTACTTGCATTTTCAGTACAATGGCTGGTTTTTGTTTGCAAGCATAGGCTTAGCGCTCTATTTGTTGGAGAGAAGAAATATCACATTGCCTGCATTAAAAGTCAATTGGCTTTACAGATTAATGTTGATAGCCGTATTTTTCGGTTATTTTTCCAATACTTTATGGGCAAAACCGGGCTGGTTCTTCAACTTTTTAGCCCTTATTGGTGGCAGTGCCGAGATAGTGGCATTTTTTATGTTGCTACTGATTTTTAAGCGTTACTACAGATATTTATATCATATAATTTCTGATTTTTCGTATAAGGTTTTACAGCTCGTCTTGGTGACGTTCATGATAAAAGCGGTCTTGCAATTCATGGGGTCTTTTCCCTATTATGCCGATTTAACTTATAGTATTCGTGGTTTTATCATAGGCTATTTACACTTGGTGATGTTGGGTATTTTTACGCCTTTTTTGCTTGTTTTGGCAGACGAATTTCAATTTATCCGGCTCAAAAAGACTTATTTCAAATTGTTTTATGTAGCATTTTTCATAACAGAAAGTATCATTTTTATGCGAGCTGTTCTTTGGTGGTTTAAAATAGATGCTGATGTTGTACTTTTAAATTGGGTATTGTTTATTTTTACCCTGTTTTTGGCAATAGGAATTTGGTTAATAGTTTTTACAAAAAATAAGAAAAATGTCTGAATATAAGGAGTTTAATTTTAAGTTGGAGCAACCCGGAATGCGTGATATTTTTATCGCCTTATTATCGGAAGCGGGGTTTAAAGGTTTTGTTGAAACGCCCGAAGGTTTTTTGGCCTATGCTTCAGAAAATATACGGCCGGACGAAATTTTGGCAGGCGTTTTAATTCCCTACAAATTTTCTGTCAGAGAAGTTAAAAATGAAAATTGGAACAAATCTTGGGAACAGCACATCAAACCTTTGATTATCGATGAGCAGATTTATATCAGAACATCTTTTCATCCCCAAAAAGAGTATCCGTATGTGGTAACCATTGATCCGAAAATGAGTTTTGGAACCGGACATCACGAAACGACCTATTTGATGATAAAGCAGATGATGTCTATGGATTTTAAAAATCGTTCGGTGATTGATATGGGGGCGGGGACAGGTGTTTTATCGATTTTAGCTGAATATTTTGGCGCTACTGAAATATATGCCATTGACATTGATGAATGGGCATATAAAAACATGCTTGAAAATTTTGAAAAAAACAATACCAAGAACATACAAACTTTTTTTGGCGGAGCAGAAATACTGGAAGACTTGCCTACAGTCGAAATTTTTCTTGCCAATATTAATCGTAATATTTTACTGGAAGATATGAAGGCTTATACATTACACATTAAGCAAGGCGGTCATTTGATTATTAGCGGTTTTTATGAAGAAGATGTGCCATTATTGGATGATGCTGCTAAACAAAATGGTATGATGTTTGTAAATAAAATAGTAAAAAACAATTGGACAAGCTTGAAGTTTGTGAAATTATAGTGTTTTAGTAATATAATTATTAAACGAAAAGTTCAAAAAGTTGTTAAATATTTTTATTTTTTTTATTTACCCCTTCAGATAAGCTTGTTTTAGCGAAGTTTTCAATGCTTCTGGATGCTATTTAAAAAAAAATATTTATTTTTAAACTTTGAAAAAAAAATTGTTTTATGATTGAGAAACATTTATCAAAAGAAGAATTTCAAAACATTGAAACCAAGTTGTACAAAATTGTACTGTTTAATGATGATGTCAATACCTTTGATTTTGTAATTGACATGTTGATGCGTTACTGTAATCATACGCTTAATCAAGCAGAGCAATGCGCTTTGATTACACATTACAATGGTAAAAGTATTGTTAAAAAAGGCACTTATGACAAATTAAAACCTATTGCTTTGGTACTTTTAGAACATGGTTTGAGTGTTGAAATCGAATAGAAAAAGAAAATTTTTTTTATGCTTAAATTACCCAAACAACACATTTTTTTGTTTAAAACAGCTTTACTTTTCTTATTTTTTTGGGCTTCTTTTACTTTGAATGCTCAAAATTTTCTTATTCATAAGGTTGAAGAAGGGCAAACTTTGCGTGATATTGCCAAAATTTATCAAGTGGCACCTTCCGATATTATTAAAGTCAACTCTGAATTAAATTCGGGAACTCATCTAACTCCCGGACAAAAGTTGTTGATTCCTAACAAAGAAGCCGTCGTGCAAAAAAAAGTGGACAGTATTGTTTTGGGTGATAAAGTGATTGATTATAAATACCATACCGTTGGTGAAAACGAAACGCTTTTTAGTTTGTCAAAACAATATAATTCAAAGATTGAAGACATTGTAAAACTCAATCAAGTTGAAGGTTATGATATCAAATTGGGGCAAATTTTGATTATCCCGATTTTTGCTGACAAAAATGCCCCTAAGCAAATTGATACTTCCAAATATACGTTTTATACCGTGCAACCTAAGCAAGGAAAATGGCGTGTCGCTTATGACCACGGTATCACTATTGACGAATTGGAGCGTTTAAATCCGGAAATTAAAAATGAGACACTTAAGATAGGGCAGAAACTGGTTGTCCCTAAATTTATAACAAGTAAGGAACCGGTTCGTGATAATCTGCATTTTTATTACCACGACGTACAACCTAAAGAAACTTTATACAGTTTATCCAAACAATATAATGTCTCCATTGAGGCTATCAAATCTGCCAATCCCGAAATATTGACAGAAGGTTTAAAATTTGGACAAACCATAAAAATTCCGAAAAAATCTATTAATACTCAAGTCGCTGATCAAACCGGAACATCTGATAATCCTGAAGGAGAAAAAAATGATGGTGTAGATAAAAACTCAAATGGATTGGAAACAAATCCCTTTAGTAATATTGCAAACGATGTAAAAAATATAGATGAAGTAATAAACAAGCCGTTAAAAATCAACCTTTTAGACAGTATGCGGCTGGATAGAGATTACCATTTGGCCATTTTGTTGCCATTCAAGTTAAAAAATATCCATTTAGAAAGTGAAGATGAAGAAAAAGCTTGTCAAAATTTAACAAGTAATAAAATACTAAATTACTATTCCGGAATTAAGTTGGCTATTGATTCTTTAAAGCAATTAGGTCTTAATGTTCATTATGATGTGTTTGACACACAAGCTTCTCCTTATGTAACCGGTAAAATATTGGAAATCACGGATTTGTCAGACTATGATTTCGTGATTGGACCAATTAAAAAAGATAATATTGATAAAGTTGCGCATTTCTTGGAATATGACAATACTCCCATTGTCGTACATAATTATAAAGGTGAAAACAAATACCGCAATTTGATTGTAACGACATCAAAAATAGCTGATATGCAGAATCATATGATTCAATATATCAAAGAAAATGCCGGTGGTAAGACTGTAAATATCATCTATGATCCGCAAAAAAAAGAATTGGCGGATACATTGGAAGTGCAACTTGGCGTTCCTGTTATAAAAATTGCAGGTAAAAAAACTAAAAAAGGTTATTCAATTTATGCCAACGACATAAAAAATGCTATAAATGGTAATAATCAAAACTTTGTGATTCTGTTATCAGACGATGATTCGTTTATTTTTACGGTTCTATCCACTTTAAATTCTATTAATAAAAATCATAATATCACTTTATTTACATTGGACGACAAAAAACTATATGAGGATGCTGCTAATGATCGTATGAATATTTTCTTGTCCAATCTCAATTACCATTTTCCTGCAAAAATGCAACGCTTAATAAACCCCGGTTTAGCACGTGCATACAAAGAACGCTATAATACTTTGCCTGATTTTGTAGCGGTAAACGGTTTTGATACAACCTTTGATTTATTGGTAAGAGCTGCCAATGCCGACAATTTGTTTGAAGGTTTGCAAAAAATTGGCCGTACCGAGCAAACTTCAAAAGTCTATTTGTATAGACATTCACCTGATTCAGGTTTTGAAAATCAAGGAAGTATTATCTTGAAAATAAGCCCAGATTTACAATTACAAATAGTTGAATAATCTGGCTCTATATAGATTTAGGTGGGTAATATATAGTGTTGTCAATCGTATTTAATCTTTAATAATTTTCCTTATTCCAATGTTTCCGTTGTTATCTATCAACTTGATAAAGTATATACCTTTCGTC
>JALVLX010000058.1 GCA_027032855.1 Flavobacteriales bacterium
CGTTTGGCTTCGTCATAAACTCCGCGAGGACCAATCGGATTGACATTGCCAAAATACTCTTCGTTTTGTGGGTGTACAAGCGGATCGCCGTAAACTTCGGAAGTGGAAGCAATCAGAACACGGGCTTTTTTGGCTTTAGCCAGTCCCAACACGTTGTGTGTACCCAGCGAACCGACTTTTAAAGTTTGAATGGGAATGCGTAAATAATCAATAGGGCTTGCCGGAGAGGCAAAATGCAAGATATAATCCAGGTTATCGTCAATTTTGATAAATTCGGTTACATCGTGTTCGATAAATTCAAAGTGTGGGTGGTCTTTTAAGTGTGCAATGTTTTTGGGTGAGCCGGTGATAAAATTATCCATGCCGGTTACCTTAAAACCTTCACTTAAAAATTTATCGCACAAATGCGACCCTAAAAAACCGGCAGCTCCGGTGATTAAAATTCTTTCCATAATTTTCGTGGCACGTTGACCTTTCGGCCTATTGATGTATAGTAAAAATCTAATTCTTTCATTCTTTCGGGGCGGTACAGATTACGACCGTCAAATACGGCGGCATGTTTCATCAGTTGTTTCATTTTGTCAAAATCAGGTGTTCTAAACATGTTCCATTCCGTACTGATGAGAAGGGCATCGGCATTTTCAAGTGCTTGGTACATATTTTCTGCATATTGCAGTTTTGAACCGTATTTTTGTTTGACATTGTTCATAGCTTCCGGGTCAAAAACTTTGATATTTGCTCCGGCTTTTAGTAGCTCGTCAATCATGTAAAGTGCCGGTGCTTCTCGAATATCATCTGTTTCGGGCTTAAAGGCCAATCCCCAAACAGCAATATTTTTGCCTTTGATGTCTCCTTCAAAAAATGCTTTGAGTTTGGGAATTAAAATGGTTTTCTGACGATCATTGATTTCAATAACCGACTTTAGCAATTTAAATTCATATTCGTGGTCCAATCCCGTTTTGTATAGTGCTTTGACATCTTTAGGAAAACAGGAACCGCCGTAACCAACTCCGGGGAACAAAAAGCGTTTACCAATACGCGAATCGGTTCCCATTCCAATCCGGATTTTGTCAACATCGGCACCCACTTTTTCGGCAAAATTGGCTATCTCGTTCATAAAAGTGATTTTCATCGCCAGAAATGAGTTGGCGGCATATTTGGTTATTTCCGCCGAACGCGGGTCCATCATAATAATCGGGTTGCCCGAACGCACAAAAGGTTCGTACAGCAAGCGCATTTTTTCTTGAGCTTTGTCAGATTTTGCACCGATGATAACCCGTTCGGGTTTCATAAAATCATCAACGGCAAAACCTTCTCTCAAAAATTCCGGATTTGAAACTACGTCAAATTCTTTGCGGGTCTTTGACTTGATAATCTCCGTAACTTTTTCAGCCGTGCCAACGGGAACCGTACTTTTGTTGACAATGATTTTATAAGAATTTCCGAGATTTTGTTCCATTAAATCACCAATCTTTCCGGCAACGTCCATTACATAAGACAAATCTGCCGATCCGTCTTCGTCTTCGGGGGTGGGTAAGGCCAAAAAGATAATTTCACCAAAGTTTACACCTTGGTTGAGATCGGTGGTAAAGCTTAAACGTTTTGCTTTAATGTTGCGGTGAAAAAGTGTTTCTAAGCCCGGTTCGTAAATAGGGATATGGCCTTGTTGCATTTTTTTTACTTTGTCTTCGTTGATGTCCACACAAATGACATCATTCCCTGACTCAGCAAAACAAGTTCCCGTTACCAAGCCGACATAACCGGTGCCTACTACCGTTAATTTCATCTTTACTTATTCAATAAATTCATAATTTCATCTAAACGTGGCGTTAAGATAACTTCAATACGACGGTTTTTGGCTCTGCCTTCAGCGGTACTGTTGTCAGCAACCGGCAAGTATTTGCTACGACCGGCAGGAATTAAACGTTTAGGGTCAATATTTTTGTTATTCATCAATTGACGTACAACCGAAGTAGCACGTTTGACAGACAAATCCCAGTTGTCTTGAATTTGTCCTTTGCCGCGGTAAGGCACGTTGTCGGTATGTCCTTCAATCATAATTTCCACATCGGGATTGATTGATAAAATATTGGCAATGGTTTTGATAGCATCGCGACCGTTTTGTTTGATATTCCAGCTACCTGAGTCAAACAGTAATTTGTTTTCCATTGAAATATAAATTTTACCGTCTTTTTCGGTCACTTTCAGCCCTTGATCTTTAAACTTGTTAAGCGCTCTGGAGAGAGAGCCTTTTAAGTTGTTGAGCTTGGCATCTTTTTGAGCAATCAAATTTTCCAAATGTTGAATTTTTTTAATTTGTTGGTCAAGCGCTTCGCGTTCTTTGGATAGCTCTTTCTGCTTTTTGTTAAGTTCGTCTAACAACTCTTGATTCTTTTTTGCTTCGTAAGCCAAGGTCTGACTACTGCTTTTGGATAGAGCTTCGTAGCTTGATTTCAATTTGTTGTAAGTGTTTTCTTTGGCTTGATATAATTTGTCCAAGGTGTTGTATTTGGTTTGCAGATTGTCATATTGTATTTGCAAACGTTCACGTTCCGATTGGCATTTCAATTGGTTATTGGACAAAGAATCCAAGCGGTCTTTGAGTTCAACGTTTTCACTTCTCATTTTGATGTATTTATCATCTAACTCATTGTATTTTTTTGAACTGACACAAGATGATAATACAGATAAAACAATCAAGCTTAAAACTATTTTTTTCATAATAATAATTTCGTTTTATTCGTTAAAATTTTATTATTTAAACTTATTAAAGTACTAAATATTGTATGAGCCAAATATAAAAAGAATTATCGAAAGCTTAAAGTTTTTAAACAGGGAAAACGGGAAAAGCCGTACCACACTTGTTACTGTCAACTTCTATGAATTTTACAGGGTATTCTGCCGGAAAGCTTTGTTGTATATTCTTAAATGTTATGCCTTCATCTTCCGGTAACATTAAGATGTAGTTAAGTGTTTGCAATTTTTGAAACAAATAGAAAGCTTCGTCAGTGTCAAACAGTGAATTGGGGTGTGATAGCGGTATGAGAATTTCATTGTTGACCAAGCGGATTTTTTGTCCAATGGCATTTTCGGAAGTTGCATAGTTTTCAAAAGCTACTTTTTTGTTTTTTCTGACAACTTCAAGGTCGGGTTGCAACTGCAAATCCCAATGAAACGTACGGTTCAGGTCGAAAGCAATTTTGTATAAAGGTTGGGGGGTTTTAAGGCCGGTCAGGACAAAACCGGGTGTTCCGGACAAGTCGTCCAGTCTAAGAATGTGTCTTTGTTTTTTCTTCTTTTTTGCCATTTTTATCCGGTTGAATGATGTAATAAGCCCTGCGCGCAGCTATTTCTTCTGCTTTCTTTTTGCTCGATGAACGCCCGTGACTTATTTTTTTGTTATTCAACACAAAGTTAACACGAAAATAATTATTTTTACCATTGTTGCTGTCATTTGATGCTACAAATTCGAAATCTTTATGATTTTTTTGTGCCCATTCAATCATAAAACTTTTATAACTATTGATTTTCTTTTCGAGTTTGACCAGATCAATATGGGAATCTATCATGCTGGAATAGATAAATTTTTTGGCTCCTTCATAGCCTTTATCCAAAAAGACAGCACCGACCAAAGCTTCATACAAATTTCCTGAAATATCATTGCCCATTTGTCGTTCGGAAAGTTTGAGGCCGAGAAGTTTGGTAATGTTTAAATTTTGTCCCAGTTCATTTAAGTGTTTTCTGTTAACAATTTTGGCACGCATGATAGTCAATTCACCTTCAGATGCGTAGGGCAATTCTTTAAATAAAAACACCGAAACAACGTTCTCAATAATAGCATCTCCGAGAAACTCCAAACGTTCAAAATTTATTTTTCGCCCGTTTTCATCTTTAAGATTTTTGGCTTTATGTGTAAAAGCTTCTTTGTAAAATGATAAATTATTTGGTTTAAAAGGCAAAATAGTTTCCAGTTGCCGTTGTAAACTACTATTTCCGGCAATTTTATTTAGTCCAAAAATTTTTTTAAAAAAAACCAAAGGCTTGAATTAATATTTACCAAAAATAACTGAGGCGTTGTGCCCACCAAAACCAAATGTATTACTGATTGTGGTGTTGATATCGCGTTTTTGAGCTTTGTTAAAAGTCAGATTAAGTTTAGAGTCAATTTCAGGGTCATCAGTAAAGTGGTTGATGGTAGGTGGAATCATACCATTATTGATAGCTAGTATAGAAGCAATTGCTTCAATAGCACCTGCGGCTCCCAATAAGTGACCGGTCATGGACTTGGTACTACTGATGTTAAGATTGTAAGCGTGTTCGCCAAACACTTCTTTGATGGCTTTAATCTCTGAAATATCACCCAGAGGTGTAGAGGTTCCGTGTACATTGACGTAGTCAATGGCAGAAGGTTGCAGATTGGCATCTTGCAAGGCATTTTTCATTACCAATGCAGCGCCTTTACCTTCGGGGTGAGGAGCTGTCATGTGGTGCGCGTCACCGGACATTCCCGCACCGAGGATTTCGGCATAAATTTTTGCACCGCGGGCTTTGGCGTGTTCCAGAGTTTCCAGAACTAAGGCGCCCCCCCCTTCACCAATTACAAAACCGTCACGGTCTTTGTCAAAGGGTCTGGATGCTGTTTTGTAATCATCATTACGGGTCGATAAAGCTCTCAGTGCATTAAAACCACCGACACCGGCATTGGTGATTGCAGCTTCAGCACCACCTGTTATCATTACGTCTGCCATGCCCAAACGCAAAATATTGTAGGCGTCAATAATGGCGTTCGATGACGTAGCACAAGCAGAAACCGTAGCATAATTGGGTCCGTAAAATTCATTTTCAATGGAAATTAGCCCTGCCGCCATATCCGAAATCATTTTTGGAATGAAAAACGGATTGAAACGCGGAATGCCGTTTCCTTGAACAAAATTACGAACTTCGTCTTCATAAGTTTGTAAACCACCGATACCCGAACCGAAAATAACCCCGGCTCTCTCTCGATTGAGTTTGTCATCGTCAAAAGCGGCGTCTTTTATCGCTTCACGTGAAGCAACCAAAGCAAATTGTGCGTATAAATCCATTTTGCGCACTTCTCTGCGGTCAAAGTGATCGGTAGGATTGTAATCTTTTACTTCACAGGCAAAACGAGTTTTGAATTTAGAAGCATCAATGCGGGTAATAGGTGCTGCTCCACTGACACCGTTAATTAAACCTTGCCAATAGGATGGCACATCATTACCAATAGGCGTTAATGCTCCTAAACCCGTAACTACAACTCGTTTTAATTCCATAAACTTTTAGTTTAAAGCTTCTTCAATGTATTTGATTGCTTGACCCACAGTTTGGATTTGTTCAGCTTGATCATCCGGGATTTGAATATCAAATTCTCTTTCAAAATCCAT
>JALVLX010000059.1 GCA_027032855.1 Flavobacteriales bacterium
TAGGTGTTTTGATAGACGATTTGATTATCAAAGGCGTGGACGAACCTTACCGAATGTTTACCAGTCGTGCCGAATACCGTACCTTGTTGCGTCAAGACAATGCGGATATTCGTCTGACGCCTTTATCACATGCCATTGGCTTGGCATCGGACGAACGCCTCAAAAGAGTAGAGGAGAAGCTCAAAAAAACGGAACTGGTGTTGGATTTCTTTAAAAAACAAAGCGTTAAACCGGACGAAATTAATCCAATTTTAAACAGCAAAAACTCCTCACCGGTCAAGCAGCAGATGAAACTCTTTAAAATTGCTTCGCGTCCGCAACTCAATTTTGATGATTTGATGCAAATAGAGTCGGTAAAAGAATTTGTAGAGCAAAACCAAATAGATGATGCCGTCAAAGAACAAGCCGAAATTCACCTCAAATATGCCGGTTATATCGAAAAAGAAAAATTGAATGCCGATAAACTCAACCGTTTGGAAAACATTACCATACCGGATGATTTTGACTATTCTAAAATTAAATCCATTTCTTTCGAAGGTCGCGAAAAGTTGATGAAAATCCGTCCCAAAACCATCGCCCAAGCCGGTCGTATCAGTGGCGTTTCTCCAAGTGATATTTCCGTATTATTGGTTTATATGGGACGGTAAGGTGGCTGAGTGTTCCGAGTATGCGAGGAACGTACCGAAGCCACCGAAGCGCCGGTTATTTCGAAGTGAGATTTCTCACTTCGTTCGAAATGACAATCTCTCCGAACTTTCCACTAAAAAAATCGCCAATCTGAAATCGCCAATCGAAAATCTGAAAACAATTTCAAACCCGGCAGGCACCTCGGTACATTTTTGCTCGTCCCTCACAAAACCACTCGGCGACCTACCTCCGCACTTTCCACTCAATTACTCCATTTGACACTAGCTACACATTACTCGTCACTCTCCGGCGTTTCATTATCCGCATTATTTATTTTATTGGCAGCAACCAAAGACACAACCATATCATTAAGCATTTCGCTGGCTGCATTTGGATTGTTCGGTAGTAAAATCAAATTGGATTTAGTATCTTGACCGATAGCTTGTAGTGTGTCGTAGTGTTGGGTAATAACAATAAGGGCTGACGCTTCTTGCGGATTGATACCGGCACGATTCAGCACATCAACGGATTCTTCAAGTCCGCGGGCAATTTCACGACGTTGGTCGGCAATACCTTTACCTTGCAAGCGTTTGCTTTCTGCTTCTGCTTTAGCACGTTCTACGATTAAGATACGTTGCGCATCTCCTTCGTATTGTGCTGCAACTTTTTCGCGTTCTGCAGCGTTGATACGGTTCATGGCGGCTTTTACTTGCGCATCCGGGTCAATATCGGTGACCAGGGTTTTGATAATATTGTACCCGTATTCCATCATAGCATCGTTCAGTTCGCTTTTGATGGCGATAGCAATATCATCTTTGCGTTCAAAAACGTCGTCCAAGCGCATTTTAGGCACTTCTGCGCGCACAACGTCAAAAATATAGGATGTAATCTGGGCAGAAGGATCTTCAAGCTTGTAATAAGCGTCTTTGACACGATCTTTAGGTATTTGAAACTGGGTAGAAACTTTCAGGTGGACAAATACGTCATCTTTGGTTTTAGTTTCCACGATAACATCCAGTTGTTGAATACGTAAGTTAATAGGACGTGATTTGGTATCGATTAGAGGCACTTTAAAGTTTAATCCGGCATAACGTACCGAATGAAACTTTCCTAAGCGTTCAATAATTGTTGCTGTTTGTTGTTTTACAATAAACAATCCGGTTGCTAAAATGATAATAGCTAAAAATACTAAAATAGGTGTTGCAATCATAATAAATTTGTTTTTAAGATTTGTCATTAAAAATACGAATAATTAGCAGAATTGTTACAAACATTTCTCATTTCCCCTAAAAAAAAACATTCGTGCATTAGTGGCAAAAAAACGTTTCAAACCCGGCACCTCGGTACAATTTTGTTCGTTCCTCACAAAATCACTCAGCGACCTACCTTCGCACATTCCACAAATCACCAACACATCGGACATCCGACATCGGACAATCTCCTCGCACTTTCCACTTTATCGCCTTCCACTAACCACATCACCAAATAACCGATTAACCAAATAACCAACAAAAAAAACCGGACAGTAAAAAACCGCCCGGCTATATAAAAAATTGATTTACAAAAAATTATTTCACAATAATCCGCTTAATCTTTCCGGCTTCATTATTGCCAATACGTAACAAATAAACACCTTTGGCAACGTATTGCATATTCAAATCATAAGTGTATTTACCGTTTTGGTTTTTCAAATTATGGTAAACGATTTGTTTACCGCCTACCGTATAAACTGTAAGCGTAACATCTTTGTTATATTTAGGACTATTGAGAGTTACCAAGAAATGGTTGTTTTCTAAAGTTTGCAACATAATTTCATTTCCTGCAAACACATCAACACCACCAACCGGTTGAATATTAACTTTATAATCTTCGGTTTCGCCGTAGTTAACATCAGTACACGGATTGGGAACTGCGGCACGCCAATTGGTTCTCAAACGCATCAAATGTTCTCCAACAACGGCTGTAGTTGGAATAGAAATGGAAAATGTATTTGTGTAAGTATTTGATACCATATTATCATTCGGACCAAATTCAAAATCGTCGATAATTATTTCATTATTTTCAAATGAATTATTACCGTTAAAGTCTATCCAAGCCGTTAAGTGTTCTTGTGAATATTCAACGGAAACAGTCATTGAATAGCTATTGCCGGCAACTAAGTCGGTTGAGATATTTGTATAATCTGAATAACCGCCACTACTACAAGAAGAGTTGTTATTTATTGTATTTAATTGTACATTACTGATTGCATCTCCGTAACTACAATCTCCGCTTGGTTGACATATATTGTGGGTGATAGTTGTTGAATAACTGTCATTTGAGTTGTCAACATCACCCGCTAAGTTTGTTTGGGCGGAAATTACATGATCTCCAATGGCAGAAAAATCACCGTTTTGTGTAAAAGTATAAGTGCCGGTTGAGTTAGCTGTAAAAGGTCCGGGAGCAACTTCGTTAACTGTTTGTCCGTCTAAAGTATAGCTGACAGGAACGTTTGATTGGTCAGCTGCACCAAAATTGGTGATTTCAATTTGAATTTGTTCACTGTTTCCTAATCCGTTTCCTGATTGAGGCGTTAAAATATCGGTAACACCTACATCATTATCTTCTAAGTAGGTTACTTGAACGGTTGCAGAATCGTTAGTGTTATCCATATCTGTACTTAAAGCGGTACTTGCCGTAATAGTGTATGTATGTCCAACGGTTGACAAGTCTGCGGTAGTTGCAAAATTAAAACTGACAGTAGCACCGGGGGCAATTGTACCTGTATAGTTTTCTGTAACTACAGAACCTCCGTCTATCTGGTATTGAACAGGAAAGTTGCTAATTGATTGTAAACCGTAATTGGTAATTTCAACACTTACTTGCTCACTGTTAGACAAAGAACCTGAAACCGGTGATGTGATATTTGAAATACCGGCATCATAGTCCAAATCAGAAGCATACTTAAAGGCAGCTACTTGAACTGTACGTCCTTGATAGGTGAAATATTCACTGGTAAACCAAAATGTTTCATCATCAGTAGGGTCAACGGTCAATTGCGCGTAATCACCATAACGAATAGCAGAACTGGAAGTAACACCGTTGATAACAACATCCGGCGTAATGGTCATTTGATTAAGCGGATCGGTAGCCATTCTTCCGGTATAATGCAATTCAGGAACCTGATTTGTATCCGTAATTGTATAGCCTAATCCTATATTACCTCTTTTATCCATGTTGATAGAACCGGCAAAAGTATGGTGGTTACTGGGGTCAATGAAAGTGCCTTCTTGGTAGATATACCAAGGATCGCCATCATTGTCTTGACGTAATTCAAACCAACGGATACCGGCTTTTCCCATATTATCAGTATTGACAACAAAGTTTAAAACCGCCGAATTGTAATTGCCAAATCGACGATAATTGGTCATAAACATAACTGTTGCTTGCAGTGCATCAATATTAGTTCCGTTGGGTTGCGGTAAATTTTGCCAACCACCGTTGTTGAAAACTCCGTTAAATGCCGTAGTTGGTAATTCTTGCGGATTGCTAATAGTCGAATTGTTAGGATTATTCCAATCTACATTAACATTCCAAATTTTTAAATGATCTTGATTAACACCTGACCATGAATCATCTTGCATATAAATGATAGGTGCATTGCCGGCAGGGGGCATTTGGTTTCCATTAACATTAAAACCTGACGGAGAATAGAAACTGTTAACATGAATACCCGGAAGTGGAAATCCAAGCATTTGTGCAGTTGTGTCACCGTTAATCATTTTGTCTCTTTCAAATGCAAAAACTACATTATCTGTTCCGGCTGTTCCTGCGTCTTTATTGGTGGTAGCATAATATCCGTCACTCCAAACAGAAAATTTAGGATAATCAGCCGCGTGCGGTGATGGAGGTGGAGCTGATCCGGGAATTGAAAATGCATATACATACCAACCGCCGTTAACAGGATCGGAAGTTTGACTGACTGCTATCAATAATTTATTGGGTGTATGTGAAATATCAAAGTTTGTAATCAAAAAACGATCGGCAAACTGGTCATACAAGACGATAGGGTCTCCGTCACTGCTATGTCCGGGGAAAAGCGTGTTTAAAGACGCAGCGTTGGTCAAAGGGTTACCGCTTTTATCAAAAATTTTAAAACCAATATTCCAAGCAGCTACATAGTGGTTAGGACCTGCCGCACCTGTAGGGTCAGAGGGCGTTGCTCCGTTATTAGTTGCTTGAAAAGTCAAACTGGGGGTTCTTACAGGGTGTGATAAACTATGCCCCGGTTTTTGTAATAAAGGGTCGTTCCCTTTAGGAAAACCTTTGCCCGGAACAATAATGTTTTGGCCGGAACGACGTTTCGGATTAATTTCACGATTATCAATGTCCGGTGCCGGAATAGTCTTAAGTGTACTTAAAGCCGGAACAATCTGAACCGGATCGGATTGTATCACAAAATTGGGATGTTTTTGTGCGTTGAGGTTAATGCTTGTCAGCAAAAACATCAGTAGGGTTAAAGAAAATATTCTCATAAATTGTGTTTTTAGTTAATAATTATGCTTGATTGCAAATTTATACAATTTTATCAGATAAAAAAAAAGATTATTTAATTGACAATTAATCTCATGTTTTCCGCACTTTCACCTAAAAAAAAATCTGAAATCTATTATATAACTTAAACTTTAATATTTTGAATATCGAACAAGGATTAACGATTTAAGATTTTAGAAGTACTGTTTAAAAAAACTTCTAAAATCGACGTTCCTTGATCGGTGTTCGGT
>JALVLX010000060.1 GCA_027032855.1 Flavobacteriales bacterium
TTAAAGAATTTTTTTGGCACAATTGGTGTTGTTCTAATCAACTCAATTGTCCAATCAATCTTTAATTGAACTTTTGCGTTTTGCTTATTATAAAAATCCCAAAAATGATTTTTATAAATTCCAATTTATCTACTATTCTGTTCTTTTTTACCCAATGGTTTAAATTTTACGCCACAAAGTTACCTAATTAGATAACATTATCCAAATATTATTCCATTTTTTCGTCAATTTATTTTTTTTAATAATAATCAATTTTGGATTAGGAAGTTTTAATATAAGGAAAACATTAAGTAATGATGCTAATTCCAATCAAATTTGTTGTTATTTTTTTTGCAAGTATTATGTTCTGTTTTTATTACCGCCAACATTGCAATATACGTATAGCATACAAACAAAAAGCAGCCATAACATCAAAAACAAAGTTTTTTTTGTAAATTCGTATTTTGTAATACACTAATAAGTTTAGATATATGTCAGACAGTTTGGTTTATCTTGAAAACGCACTAATCGTTCAGCGAAAAAAACCGGTTTTAATCGACGTTAACCTCGAAATAAAACGCGGTAATTTCTATTATCTCATTGGCCCAACGGGAAGTGGAAAAAGTAGTTTACTTAAAACACTTTACGGCGAATTGCCTCTGGAAAAAGGTAAGGGTATCGTCGTTGATTTTGATTTACGAAAACTCAAAAAAAAGCAAATTCCGTATTTGAGACGCAAACTTGGTATCGTTTTTCAAGATTTTCAGTTGTTGTCTGACCGCAGTGTTTTTGAAAACCTGAGATTTGTACTACGTGCAACCGGTTGGAAAGACAAGAAAAAAATTCAAAACCAAATAGAAAAAGTTTTGGACCAAGTCGGTATATTGACCAAAATCAATCGCATGCCACATCAACTTTCGGGAGGCGAACAACAGCGTGTTGCCATTGCACGTGCTTTGCTCAACGAACCCGAACTTATTTTAGCCGATGAACCTACAGGTAATTTAGACCCTGAAATTTCTAATGAGATTATGCAACTGCTTCTCCAACTCAACACCAATGGTCAAACGGTGATTATGGCAACCCACGATTATCCCTTGATTTATCAATTTCCGGCAACCACCTTCAAATGTGAAAAAGGCAAACTCTTTGAAGCAGAACTCGAGTTTAACTAATGATATCAGTCTTAATTCCTACATATAATTATAATGTATATCCGCTCGTTAGAGAAATACATAAACAATTGGGTAAAACCGGTATTGATTTTGAAGTCAGGGTTTATGACGATGCTTCAACGCTGACTTTTGACAATCAAAACTTACTAAAAGAATTACCCGGTGTTGTTTATCAGACCAACCCTCAAAATTTCGGACGACTAGCCACCAGATACCAATTGGCTCAAGATGCCAAATACGATTGGCTACTCTTTATGGACGCAGATGTTTTTCCTATAGACAGATTTTTTGCAACAAAACTGCTTCAAAATATTGAAAAAAATCAAGCAGATGTGTATTTTGGCGGTATTACGGTGCCTGCAAACCCAACTTCCCCCGACAGAACTTTGCGCTGGAAGTATGGCAAGATGCGCGAAAACAAAGCTTTACCGGACCGGTTAAAAGAACCTTACAAAAGCTTGCTATCAGGCACTTTTGTGATAAAAAAAGAAGTTTTTCTGTTAGATACCAAGAATTTATCAACGTTTAAAAAATACGGATTAGACCCTTTGTTTTCATACACCTTGAAACAAAACCATAGAAAAATTCATCATTATCACAATCCTACAACCCATCTTGGACTTGAAACCAATCAAGATTTTATAAAAAAAACTCAAGATGCCATGCAGACTTTCAAGCATTTGATTGAGAATGAATTATTACCAAAAGATTACATCAAGTTAACAAGTGCAGCTTATAAGATGAAAAAAATTTGCGCCGGTTTTATTTGCCGTTTTGCATTCAAATTGAGTAATCCACTTATCAAACACAACCTGCTGGGCAATAATCCTTCATTAAAATTGTTTAACTTATATAAATTACTTTATTTTGGTCAATTAAAATAAGTTTCAATGCCGAGGATTTCTGTTGTCATACCGCTTTACAATAAAGAACAATACATCAAAAACACCATTGAAAGTGTTCTGAATCAAAACTTTAAAGATTTTGAAATCATCATTGTTGATGACGGCTCTACTGACCGTTCCTTAGAAATTGCCAAGCAGTATAAACAAGAAAATATTAAAATTATTTCACAAAAAAATCAAGGGGTTGCCGTTGCACGCAACAAAGGTGTAGAGCTAGCAACCGGTGAACTCATAGCTTTTATAGATGCCGACGACATTTGGCTTTCCAATCATTTAAGCGAAATAAATACATTGTGTCAAAATTTTCCCGAAGAAAAAATTTTTGCCACAGCTTATTATCTCAAAATAAAAAACAAGCAATATCCTGTCGTTCACAATTTTAAGGACAAATACACCTTACTAAAACCATATTACCGCTACGACCAAGGACATACCTTATTTTACATCAGTAATTTTGCCATAAAAAAATCAATTTTTGAAAAATCTAAGGGTTTTAAACCGGGTATAGACGGTGAAGATACCGAATTTTTTATCCGGATTGGTCAAAAACAGGCTTTGGGTTACAGCAAAGAAATTACGATGATTCATCTCAAAGAAGCCGAAAACAGCTTGTTCAACCGTTACAAACTGGAGAAAAAAATCAAATTACTGGATTTTTTCAAAAACGATGAACAAAACGACCCCGATTTAAAAGCCTATCTCGACAAACACCGTTTTGCGTGGATTATGGAAGCCAGTATGAATGGTAAGCATGACATAGCTCAGCGATTAAAAAAGGATCTTTCCTTCAAAACCCTCAATGCTAAACAAAAAATCCTGATTAAACTCCCCTCCTTTTTGCTTCGTCAACTCAAGTCAGTTCAAAGAAAATTGCAACAATCCGGATGGCATTTATCGGCTTTTTCAAAATGATTTAATTTCCGTTTATAATTAATCAAAAAAAAACAGATCTGACAGGTTTTGAAAACCTGTCAGGTCTTTATTCTTGACATAAAAAAGAGGCGTCCGACCGGACGCCTCTACCATTAATTTTTTGCAGGGATATTTTTTAGGGTTTCTTTGAGATATTCCCAGAATTTTTGAACTGATTTTATATTGACCCGTTCATCGGGCGAGTGTGCCCCTTGAATGGTCGGACCAAATGAAATCATTTCCATATCGGGATAATGCGACTTGATAATACCGCATTCCAAACCGGCGTGACAAGCCACCACTTCAGGTTTGTGGCTGTACATTTTTTCATACAAATTTGTCATAATTGACAAAATTTGTGCATCAGGGTTAGGTTTCCAGCCGGGATACGAACCTGACAGTTCAACATCCAAACCACCTAACTCATAAACACTTTTCAAATTATTTGCCAAATCTTCTTTCGTGCTTTCTACACTCGAACGGGTTAAATTATCTATCTGTATTTTACCGTCCGCTACATTGACACTGGCAACATTGTTAGATGTTTCTACCAAATCTTCCATATCGGGGCTCATTCTAAAAACGCCGTTGTGCGCTCCGTAAACTGTTTTGAGTAAACGCTCTTGTGCTTCTTTTGACATCACTTTTGCCGGCATATCCACGGGATTGAATTCAAAAGTCAAATCAGTATCTTGTTTCTTTTGTTCAACCTTAATAGTTTCCGACAAGTTTTTCAAATCCTTGAGAATTTCATCAGCTTGAGCATCGGGTAATACTACAACTGCTTCAGCTTCTCGAGGAATGGCATTGCGTAATCCTCCACCGTGAATATTACTCACGCGTAAACCTTTGGTTTGACCTAAATACAATAAACGATTTAAAATTTTATTGGCATTGCCACGATACAAATGAATATCCATACCCGAATGTCCACCTGTTAAACCTTTTACTTTTATTTGATAAGCTTTGCCACCTGAAACAGCTTCTTCTTTATAGGTGCCTTTTGCGGTAATATCAATACCGCCGGCACAACCGATATCGAGTTCGGTGTCTTCTTCGGTGTCAAGGTTAAGCATGATTTTGGCATCTAAAATACCTTCTTCAAGATGTTGCGCACCGGTCATTCCGGTTTCTTCATCAATGGTAAACAATGCTTCCAACGGCGGATGCGGTATATCTTTAGAAGCCAACAAGCCCATAATGGCAGCTACCCCTATACCGTTATCCGCACCGAGTGTGGTACCGTCAGCTGTTACCCAGTCGCCGTCTATCAACATTTTGATACCGTCTTTTTCAAAATCGTGGTCAGTACCTTTATTTTTTTGCGGTACCATATCCAAATGTGACTGTAATGCCACCGTTACCCGGTTTTCCATACCCGGCGTTGCCGGTTTTTTGATGATAACGTTACCGATTTTATCTTCAAAAGTTTCCAAACCGAGTTTACGACCAAAGTCTAACATAAATTGTCTGACTTTTTCTTCCTTTTTTGATGGTCGTGGCACTGCATTGAGTGCTACAAAATTTTCCCATATCTCACGGGGTTGGAGTTGTGCTATTTTATCGTTCATTTTATATGAGTTGAAAGTTAAAAGTTGAAAGTAGAGACGCTACATGCTACTTCTCTTGTAAAACGTAAATACATTTATAATATTGAACGTAGCAACGTACCGTGCTACGTCGTTATTTTTTTAGATGTTTTTTTACGATTATCAACGGAATATGCCTTCCGATATAATAAACCGTAAGCATAATGGGGACAAAAAATCTGACCAGAAAATCTTTCCCGAAAAATTGGTTCATTAGCAATGCAAAAACGGCTATTGCCAACAACACAATAATGTCAAGTGTTAAGAGTTTTTGTCTAAGTGTCATCAGAATTATTTTTCAGTAAATTCTCCCATTTTAGCATATTTATCCATACGCTGTGCAACCAATTGGTCTTTTGTGAGCGTTTTTAGTTCCGCATAAGTCGTAACAATTTTTTTAGCAACTGCTTGATAGGTTTCATCAGGCTTGCGATGCGCACCACCTACAGGTTCGGGGATAATTTCATCAATCAAACCAATCTTAAGCATATCGGGAGCGGTCAATTTCAAAGCATTTGCCGCTTGTTCTTTAAATTCCCAGCTACGCCATAGAATTGACGAACAAGATTCGGGAGAAATAACTGAATACCAAGTGTTTTCAAGCATATAAACGCGGTCACCAACACCTATTCCCAAAGCACCTCCCGAGGCACCTTCTCCAATAATAATAGTAATGACTGGCGTTTCCAATTTTGACATTTCCATAATATTGCGAGCAATCGCTTCTCCTTGTCCGCGCTCCTCGGCTTCAATACCGGGATATGCCCCCGGAGTATCGATTAA
>JALVLX010000061.1 GCA_027032855.1 Flavobacteriales bacterium
TTCTATTGCAGATGAATTTGTAGCACAAGCAATTAACTATTTAAAAGTATCTAATAACAAGCTGGCACTTATTGTGAATTTTGGAGAGTTAAAATTGAATTATAAGAGAATTGTATATTAATATGCCACGAATGCACGAATAAAAATATTAGTGAATTAGTGGCTAAAATAAATGCCACGAATGCACGAATAAAAACATTAGTGAATTAGTGGCTAAAATAAATGCCGCGAATGCACGAATGAAAACATTAGTGAATTAGTGGCTAAAATAAATGCCACGAATGCACGAATAAAAACATTAGTGAATTAGTGGCTAAAATAAATGCCACGAATGCACGAATAAAAACATTAGTGAATTAGTGGCTAAAATAAATGCTACGAATGCACGAATAAAAATATTAGTGAATTAGTGGCTAAAATAAATGCCACGAATGCACGAATAAAAACATTAGTGAATTAGTGGCTAAAATAAATGCTACGAATGCACGAATAAAAATATTAGTGAATTAGTGGCATAAAAAAATCACAAAAAATCCTTACGCCGGTTTTGTTTCTTTAAGCTGTGGTGTTTTTTGCTTTGCAAACGTTTTAAGATGGCGGATTTTTTTGGCTTGGTTTTAAGGCGTTTTTTGGGTTGTTGACGTGCTGCCCGCCGGGTTTGCTAGACCGGACGGCTTTATAGTAAACTTCTTTTTTTAGTATTTCCGTGTTCATTATTGTTTTTTCAAAAGCTTTATGCAAATATCCGAAAATAATAAGCACCAAGTAACTTGTATCAAGTAAAAAGTTGTTTTGTTGATTGAGATTTGTTACTTTTGGGAAATAAACCATAAAAAACTTTGACTATGCACGTTTCTCAATTGGACTGGATGATTATCATCGCCTATTTTATTTTTAGTTTTGGAATTTCATTTTATTACTCAAAAAAAGCCGGAAAAGATACCGGCAACTTTTTCTTAAGCGGCAGATCTTTACCTTGGTGGATAGCCGGTACCAGTATGGTAGCCACAACTTTTGCTGCCGATACGCCTTTGGCTGTCACAGAGTTGGTTTCAAAAAACGGTATTGCCGGTAACTGGTTGTGGTGGAATATGGTATTTGGCGGTATTTTAACCGTTTTCTTCTTTGCCCGGTTGTGGCGACGTGCCAATATTTTAACAGATGCCGAATTTGTAGATATCAGATACGATGGTAAACCGGCTAAATTTTTACGTGGTTTTAGAGCTGTCTATATCGGTATCTTGATGAATGCCATTGTCATTGCTTGGGTCAACTTGGCTATGGTCAAAGTTTTATCGGTTATGTTTCCGGATTTAACCATTTTTGGGTTACATGAAGTCAATTTTCTAGGCTTACATCTTTCATCCCATTTGATTTATGTAGGCATGATGATGTTTTTTGTAGCCATTTATTCTTCTATGTCCGGCTTAATGGGAGTTTCGGTTACAGACAGTTTTCAGTTTGTTATGGCAATGACCGGCAGTATTGCATTGGCATACTATGCCGTTAAACATATCGGTGGCATTGACGGCTTGAAAGACAGTTTGAGCAACCAAAAATGGCTGTTTGACTTTATCCCTGATGTCAGCAGTTCTGACGTGGCTAAAGGAGGTGACACCGGTATTTTAAAATTAAGTTTAACCGCCTTGTTTACTTATCTTGGCGTTCAATGGTGGGCAAGCTGGTATCCGGGTGCCGAGCCCGGTGGTGGTGGTTATATCGCCCAACGAATGATGTCTGCCAAAGATGAAAAACATTCGTTGTTTGCAACCTTTTGGTTTAATATTGCGCACTATGCTTTACGCCCTTGGCCTTGGATTTTAGCCGCTATGGTAGCTTTGGTTTTATATCCCGATGCACAAGATAAGGGAGCAACTTATGTAATGTTAATCCGTGATTTGTTACCAAGTGGTTTATTGGGTCTGATGTTGGCTGCATTTTTTGCTGCTTATATGTCCACTTTGGCTTCGCAAACGGTTTGGGGGACATCATATATCATCAATGATTTGTTCCGTCCGTTTTTAAAACCGGGAGCTTCTGAAAAATATTACGTTAAAATTTCACGTATCACTACTTTTGTTTTGATGTTTATAGCTTTGATTATCACTACACAAATTACACAAATCAGTCAAGCATGGCAATTGATTTTGGTAGCGAGTGGCGGTATCGGATTGGTGTTGATACTCCGTTGGTTTTGGTGGCGTATCAATGCGTGGAGTGAAATCACCGCCATGGTAGCGCCATACTTCCTGTTACCGTTTTTGCTGAATGACAAATTCGGTTTCGGACTATCTATCGGTGATGATTATCCGGTCATTTTGTTGAGTATTGTTGCTTGGTCAACTTTCTGGTGGCTGATTGTCACCTTTAAAACCCGTCCTACGCCGGAAGCAAAGCTCAAATCATTTTATACCAAAGTACACCCGGGTGGCACCGGTTGGAAAGCCATTGCCGAAAAACTACCGGATGTAGAAGGTGACAAAGGTTTTTTATTGATGTTTGCCAACTGGTTTTTGGGTAGTATTATGGTAATTTTTACCCTGTTTGGCATAGGCAAATTCATTTTTAAGGACTATACTTTATCCTTTACATTTTTTGCCATTGCCTTGATATCCGGCTTTTTGATTATCCGGAATATGCAAAAAATTGGTTGGAAAAAACTGGCAGAATAAGCCGGTTTTTTAATCAATGTGTTTTTGTTTCTCTTTTTTCTTAACAACTTTTGGCTTCACATCTTTGACCTCAATGACATTGGTTAATTTCACGCCGATATTACCTCTGGTTTCAAGTATGTCAAGATGCCAAACCGGGATC
Source organism: Flavobacteriales bacterium (assembly GCA_027032855.1). GTDB lineage: Bacteria > Bacteroidota > Bacteroidia > Flavobacteriales > Flavobacteriaceae > WGBX01. Next base: position 2,815 of record JALVLX010000061.1, read on the forward strand.
TTATTGTAGCTGTATTTTGAAACAACACTGTTAAGTTCTTTGAATTGACTGGGATACAAATTGATTTGTTCGTCAGGTTTAAATGCAAATTTACGGCCTTTGTATTTAACGATGATTTTCTGAATTTGCTTGTAAGTATATCCCTCAGGCTTTAGTATTTTGTTGTGTTTCTTGTCTAAAATAGATACACGTTTATAATCAGCGTTATTTGTTTCAACCTGTATATCCAAATTCAATTTACGTGCCGACACCAACCTGCCATTGTACTTAATTTTTAAATCTACCGGCTTATGCTTGTTAACCAGATATTCTAAAAACTTAGGAATTGTGACGTTTTCAATCTGCTTAATTTCATTATCAATCAACTTCATAAGCAGATCATACAATCCGGAAGAACTGATAACAGTTTGCAACTTACCTTTATCTATTTGTTGAACATAATGCTTCAAGGAATCATAGGGGACATGACGGTAGTGATATCTGACTCTGTTGAGAATATGTCTTTTTGAAAACAAAAATTGGTGCATCAAACTTGATTGAAAAAATTCATAGTCCTCTCTGTTATAAACATCTAGTTTTTTCTGCTTGAATCGCTCTTCAGTTTTACCAAAAATAGCTGATTCCTTATCCCAAAGTATCGTATCCAAAACTTCTTTTACGCGTACTTTTTTGAGAAACTGTTTACTCAAAGCCACACGTTTTTTAAAACTTTGAGCCCCTGCAATTCCGGGAAATATAAAAATTAATAGTAATAAATAATAGTTTGCTTTACCCATGATTGTTATGTTTTGTTTGTGACTATGATATATTTGTTGTGTTTGTAGTTTTTATACGGCAAAATAATTTATTACAGCTTCTTTTATCAGCTGTTCCTGATCGATTCCCGATTCTATTTTTTTTACCCGGCTATAATGTGGCCAAGCTTCATCATCGCGATGTGTAAATTCATAATACCCATATGGTTCCAACAATTTACAGGTAGCGATATGCATCAAATCAATCTTTTCATCTCTTGAAAATTCCGGCTTGATGATACCCAATTCCTGAATACCGATAAAAAACAATATCGTATCTATTTCCGGTGTTTCGCCACCTGTAAATTTGGTTTTAAAGAATTCTAAAATCTGTTGCCATCTGTTTTCAAAATCTTTCATACACTAGAATGTTAACGAAATGCTGGCTGTCACCCCTTTGCTGGACGGCACATAACGACAAACACCTCCTACGCATAACAATCCGCCACGTTGTCTGCCGTAACTCAAACTCAATCGGGTTGATGATTGCGTATAAGTTGTCCCGACATTAAAGTAGTGGATTTTTTCATCATCGTTTCCGTAATTGTACATATCTCCTGCATAAACGTTGAAATGGTGATTAAAATTGTATTCAAACAATCCGGCTACCCAATTTTTCATATCATCCTTCGTACTTAAGTGTTGCACTTCAAGACGGGCAGAACGTGTTTTAGGCAACTTAAATTCAAAGTCTGCTACTGCGATATCAGCATGTACAAACTCGCCTTCAAATTCCAATTTGGGTTTATTGTAATTTACATCAATAAAAGAGAAAACGGTTTTCAGGTTTTTATTCCATTTTTTTCTGACTTCAAAATTAATATCCTGAAAATACAGTTCTCCGGGCTTAAAGAAATCAGCTCTATATATTTGTTTTGCAAAGTCAAACCGTGCATTGAGACCGTGCCAACGTGAAAAGTTTAAAGCGACTTTTGTTCCGTATTTTCCACCCAGCGGTGTTTTGCGTTTAAAAGTGAAAAACATATCTATTTGCCCCCCTATCTCACCGACTTTTTTCTCACCGAATGAGATGCCGGGTTGTGCTTGATATACATAAATATTTGCCAAACTGAAATCGTGTTGTTTGGTCAATCCGGGTACAAAATTCATCACACCGGCATTGTACGGATTGCCTTCCAACATACGGTCACTGTACATCTGAATATTTTCCAGACGGCGGAAGGTGGCATTTACACCAAAGCCTCTTTGCGAATAGCCCATATTTAACAACCACGCATTGCCATCAAACAAAACTTGATCTAACAATACATTGTTGGCGGCACGGGCATCGGAATTTTTGTAAACGTATTCAAAATCGGTATAAAAACCACCTGCTGTTATGTTCAAACGCGACGAATAATTCCCGACAATTGGTTTTAAATCTTCATTTTGCGAAGGCGTTTCTTGATAACGCGCCACATAGCTAAAACCTGATCTGAGTTGTACTTTGTCAGACTTGATGATTTTATTCAAATTCAAATCCGTATTGGCACCGTAAACAGTAGATTCCGAGACTTTAAAACCAAGCCGTTGGTTTCCTGTCAATGCGGTTATTTCGGCAAAATCATTAAAATTGTATTTGATTTTCACACCTTTTATCGCGTTATTAATACCAAGTTGCCGGTCTTCCCAAGCTCTGAAAACCAAACCGCTACCAAATTGTTCATAAAAATAACCTGCCGTAACAGACAGATTATCTTTTTGATATTTGACAAAATAGGTTGCC
>JALVLX010000062.1 GCA_027032855.1 Flavobacteriales bacterium
CGAGACAGGACATCAAACATCAAACATCAAATAACCAGATAACCAATATCATCAAATAACCAGTTGAATGAAAAAAGAAATAATCATATCAGGCGTCGGTGGTCAAGGAATCTTGACCATATCGGCGGTTTTAGACACCGCTGCTTTAGAAAGCGGTTATAACGTTAAACAATCTGAAGTACACGGCATGAGCCAGCGTGGCGGTGCCGTACAAGCACACGTACGTATTTCCGACAAAACAGTTTATTCCGACTTGATTCCAAAAGGAAAAGCGGATATTATTTTGTCTGTTGAACCAATGGAATTGTTGAGATATCTACCCTATCTTCACCCCGAAGGCTACTTGGTAACCGATATCAATCCGTTTAAAAATATTCCCAATTACCCTGATGAAGCCAAATTGAAAGCTCAAATTGAACAGTTTCCACATCATCGTATTGTCGATGCGCGCACGCTGGCCAAACGTGCCGGCAATTTTAGAGCGGCAAATATCGTTATGATTGGAGCTGTATCTGATTTATTGCCTTTTGAAGACGAGTTGCTTAAAAAAGTTATCAGTGATTTGTTCCAGCGTAAAGGCGACCGTATTGTACAAATGAATTTAGATGCTTTTGAATTGGGAAAAAATGCTGTTGAAACAATTTAAATTTTAAACCATAAATTATGAAACTAAAAATTGTAATTTTAGCCGTATTGGTAGTAAGTTTGTATGCCTGTCATCACGACAGTGACAGTATCAACAATGACAGTTCTGATATTAATATCGAAGTTAAGCACCTTGAAACCGAGTATGGTTGTACAGATATTGAAGTCAATTTGACTAATGATTATATGGTTATCCGCAACTTTTCAGATTATACACAACACGTAAATAGTAATTGTCAAGCAAATGTTGATTTTAGCACGTATGATTTGGTTATCGGCAAACAACAATTATCAAACGGGCTTGCTTCAATTGATTACGAACTTACCAAAGAACATGAAACCAGTAATCTAAATTTAAAAATAACTTTTACATTAAACGACACTGCCGAAGCACCTAATGTAACATACAATGCGCTTATTCCAAAACTTGATGAACATCAAGAATTAAATGTAGAAGTTGTTATTAATCAACAGTAATATTCTTAATTTATTTGTGTTTTTGCTTCAAAAAACTCAAACGCATCGATAACATCCAAGAAGCAACCGTCAAAACCGGCATTAAGCATTTTTTTAATGTACGAATTATTATTGCCGTAAATGATTTTTTGCCAATCTTCTTCCCAGTAACGGACTTTGTAATTACCCGGCCAATTAGGATTTTCTGTGTCTAACCAAACAGGTTGATCGTTATTCCATTGCGGTTGCCAATAATAGCGGTAATTTTCCGCTTCACCAATAGAAACATAAGCAATAAGCAAACGTTTACCACCATTGAATTTGTAATGCAGCATTTCCAAATCTTGAGAAGTAAAGGCTTGGTTTTGAAAAAACAAATCCATGATTACGACATCGTAATTTGTCTCTGATATGTTTTGCAAAAGAGCTTGCTTACTTGTAAAGTTGCGAAAGTTTAATAAATACAAATAATTTTTAGCTTGATTTAAACTGTTTATATCGTTACTATTTTCATCTGGTACCGGCAATTGCGGTATAATATCCAATTCGCGATGTGTGGCTGTAAAACCAATATAATTGTTAACGGCAATACTATCACGCGAAGCGGAAATAT
>JALVLX010000063.1 GCA_027032855.1 Flavobacteriales bacterium
GGAACTTTTGTTATCAACGGAGCCGAACGTGTTATCGTTTCACAATTACACCGTTCGCCCGGTGTATTCTTCGGGCAGTCTATGCATACCAACGGAACAAAATTGTATTCGGCACGTATCATACCTTTTAAAGGTTCTTGGATTGAGTTTGCAACTGACATCAATAATGTCATGTATGCTTATATCGATCGGAAAAAGAAATTACCTATCACAACATTGCTTAGAGCAATCGGTTATGAAAGAGATAAAGATATTCTAGAAATTTTTGATTTGGCTGATGAAGTCAAAGTCAGTAAAACCGGTTTGAAAAAAGTTGTCGGTCGCAAATTGGCGGCACGTTTACTTAAAACATGGCACGAAGATTTCGTTGATGAGGATACGGGTGAGGTTGTTTCGATTGAACGTAACGAAATTATTTTAGACCGTGATACGGTTATAGAAAAAGAACATATTCAAGATATTTTGGATTCAGGTTCCAAAACCATTTTATTGCACAAAGAAGATATTTCAAAATCTGATTTTGCAATTATCTATCATACACTTCAAAAAGATTCAACCAACTCAGAAACTGAAGCGGTTGAATACATATATAGATTATTACGTAATGCCGATCCGCCGGATACGGAAACGGCTCGTGGTATTATCGACAAATTATTCTTTTCCGACCAACGTTACAGTTTGGGTGAAGTAGGTCGTTACAGAATCAATAAAAAATTAGGATTGGATATTCCTCACGATGTTCAAGTTTTGACCCGTGAAGATATTATCACCATCACAAAGCAACTTATTGAGTTGATCAATTCAAAAACTGAGGTTGATGATATTGATCACTTGTCAAACCGTCGTGTTAAAACTGTAGGTGAGCAGTTATCACAACAATTTGGTGTAGGTTTGGCTCGTATGGTTCGTACCATTAGAGAACGTATGAACGTTCGTGACAATGAAGTATTTACCCCCATTGATTTGATCAATGCCAAAACATTGTCATCGGTTATCAAATCATTCTTTGGTACCAACCAACTGTCACAATTTATGGATCAAACCAATCCATTATCCGAAATTACACACAAACGTCGTTTGTCTGCACTCGGACCGGGTGGTTTATCCAGAGAACGTGCCGGTTTTGAGGTGCGTGATGTTCACTATACCCATTACGGTCGTTTGTGTCCTATTGAAACACCTGAAGGACCTAACATTGGTTTGATTTCATCATTGGCTGTATATGCCAAAATTAACGATATGGGCTTTATTGAAACGCCTTATCGTGAAGTGAAAGATTCAAAAGTGGCCTACGATGAGCCAATTAAATACTTAACAGCGGAAGAAGAAGAGGGTATGAAAATCGCGCAAGCGGAAACACCGACTGATGATGAAGGAAATATTGTTCCGGAACATTTGGTTGCACGTGAAGAAGGAGACTTCCCTGTAGTTGATAAAGAAGAGGTGAACTATATGGATGTTGCGCCCAATCAAATTGCATCTATTTCGGCATCTTTAATTCCGTTCTTGGAACACAACGATGCGAACCGTGCTTTGATGGGGTCAAACATGATGCGTCAGGCTGTTCCTTTGTTGACGCCTGAAGCCCCGATTGTAGGTACAGGTATGGAGCGAAAATTGGTTCAAGATTCGCGTATTCTTATCAATGCCGAAGGTGAAGGGGTCGTAACTTATGTTGATGCTAAGAAAATCATCATTAAATATGACCGTTCTGAAGAAGAAAGATTGGTAAGTTTTGACGAAGATGAAAAAGTTTACAATCTGGTAAAATTCAGAAAAACCAACCAAAACACCACCATTAACCTGACACCTATTGTTAAAAAAGGTGACCGTGTGACTAAAGGACAAGTTTTGACCGAAGGTTATGCTACCGATAAAGGTGAGTTGGCGTTAGGTCGTAACTTGCGTGTGGCGTTTATGCCTTGGAACGGTTATAACTTTGAGGATGCGATCGTAATTTCGGAAGATGTTGTAAGAAAAGATTACTTTACATCATTGCATATTGTTGAGCATTCTTTGGAAGTGCGTGATACTAAGTTAGGTCAAGAAGAATTAACGAATGATATTCCTAACGTTAGTGAAGAGGCTACCAAAGATTTGGATGAAAACGGTATGATTCGTATTGGTGCGGAAGTGAAACCCGGCGATATTTTGATTGGTAAAGTAACGCCTAAAGGTGAATCTGATCCGACACCGGAAGAAAAATTATTACGTGCTATTTTTGGTGACAAAGCAGGTGATGTTAAAGATGCATCATTAAAAGCTTCGCCTTCGTTACGAGGTGTTGTCATTGACAAAAAATTGTTTACACGTTCTATAAAAGACCGTCGTAAGACAGCGCAAGATAAAGTGAAAATTGAAGAACTCGAAAGAGATTTTGAAACCAAATATGAAGCTTTGCGTCAAAGATTGATTGAAAAGTTATTTACTTTGGTCAACGGTAAAACAGCGCAAGGTGTTAAAAATGATTTAGGTAAAGACATCTTCCCAAAAGGTAAGAAGTTTACGCTTAAAATGTTGAATAGTGTTCAAGATTTTGAACATTTGACTTTAGGTACTTGGACAACTGACAAGAATCTCAACGAATTGATTTCCGAATTGATTAACAATTATAAAATCAGAGTAAATCAATTAAAAGGAAATTTAAGACGTGAGAAATTTGCTATCAGTGTCGGTGACGAATTACCTCCCGGTATCTTGAAATTGGCAAAAATCTTTATTGTTCAAAAACGTAAGCTGAAAGTCGGAGATAAAATGGCAGGACGTCACGGAAACAAAGGTATTGTTGCCAAAATTGTTAGACGTGAAGATATGCCGTTTATGGAAGACGGAACGCCGGTTGACATTGTATTAAATCCGCTAGGGGTACCTTCGCGTATGAATATCGGTCAGATTTACGAAACCGTATTAGGTTGGATTGGTCTTAAAACCGGTAAAAAATTCGCAACGCCTATTTTTGACGGTGCGTCGGAAGATGATATTATCGCTTTAACCAAAGAAGCAGGTTTACCTGAATTTGGTGAAACGTATCTGTATGACGGTGGTACGGGAGAACGTTTTGACCAACCGGCAACCGTTGGTGTGATTTATATGCTGAAACTCGGTCACATGATTGATGATAAGATGCATGCCCGTTCTATCGGACCATACTCTTTGATTACGCAACAACCTTTAGGAGGTAAGGCATTATTCGGAGGTCAGCGTCTTGGAGAGATGGAGGTTTGGGCTCTGGAAGCTTACGGTGCTTCGCATACCTTACAAGAAATGTTGACAATCAAGTCAGATGATGTCATGGGACGAACCAAAGCTTATGAATCAATCGTTAAAGGTGAAAAGATGCCCGATGCCGGTATTCCCGAATCGTTTAATGTATTGATGCACGAACTTAAAGGTCTGGGATTGGATGTCAGACTTGAAGATAAAGAAGGTAATGATGTTTTGGAGAAAAACAAAGCAAACTAAATAATAATACAAGCAATAATTATGGCTAAAAAGAAGAAAAAATATACTACCATTAAATTTGATAGAATTTCTATTGCCTTGTCATCACCCGAGCGCATCAAAAAAGCATCGCGTGGTGAGGTTTTAAAACCGGAAACTATCAATTATAGAACGCATAAGCCCGAAAGAGACGGTTTGTTTTGCGAACGTATTTTCGGACCTATCAAAGATTATGAATGTGCTTGTGGAAAATATAAACGCATTAGATATAAAGGTATCGTCTGTGACCGTTGTGGTGTGGAAGTAACCGAAAAGAAAGTCAGAAGAGAACGTGTCGGTCATATTGAATTGGTGGTACCTGTTGTACATATTTGGTATTTCCGTTCATTGCCTAACAAAATCGGATATTTATTAGGATTGCCGACCAAAAAGCTGGAGATGATTGTGTATTACGAACGCTATGTCGTTATCAATCCCGGTCCGGCTGTTGATGCAGAAGGTAATCCGATTCAGAAGATGCAATTTTTGACCGAAGAAGAATATCAAGATATTTTAGAAAAATTACCGTCCGACAACGAATATTTGGAAGATAATGATCCGAATAAATTCGTTGCTAAAATGGGTGGTGAAGCCATTCGTGATTTGTTGGCAAGTATCAATTTAGATGAATTGTCTTACGAATTGCGTCACAAAGCTAACCATGAAACTTCTAAGCAACGAAAAACGGAAGCGCTTAAGCGTTTGCAAGTTGTTGAGGCTTTCCGTAAAGCCAACGAAAACCGCGACAACAAACCGGAATGGATGGTGATGAATATTATACCTGTTATTCCGCCCGAGTTACGTCCGCTGGTACCTTTGGATGGCGGTCGTTTTGCAACTTCCGATTTGAATGATTTATATCGTCGTGTTATTATTCGTAACAACCGTTTGAAACGTTTGATGGATATCAAAGCGCCGGAGGTTATTTTGCGTAACGAAAAACGAATGTTGCAAGAATCTGTAGATTCATTGTTTGATAATACACGTAAATCATCTGCAGTTAAGACAGAGTCTAACAGACCTTTAAAATCTTTATCAGATTCATTGAAAGGAAAACAAGGTCGTTTCCGTCAAAACTTATTGGGTAAACGTGTTGATTATTCTGCTCGTTCGGTTATTGTTGTCGGCCCTAATTTGAAATTATATGAAGCCGGTATCCCTAAAGATATGGCAGCAGAATTATACAAACCTTTCATCATCAGAAAATTGATAGAAAGAGGGGTTGTAAAAACTGTCAAATCGGCTAAGAAAATTATAGACCGCAAAGACCCAATTGTTTGGGATATTTTGGAAAACGTGTTGAAAGGACACCCTATTCTGCTCAACCGTGCGCCTACTTTGCACCGTTTGGGTATTCAAGCGTTCCAGCCTAAATTGATTGAAGGAAAAGCTATTCGTTTGCATCCTTTGGTTTGTACGGCGTTTAATGCGGATTTTGACGGTGACCAGATGGCGGTTCACTTGCCTTTGGGACCGCAGGCTATTTTGGAATCACAACTTTTGATGTTGGCTTCTCAAAACATCTTGAACCCGGCTAACGGTTCGCCTATCACGGTACCGTCTCAGGATATGGTTTTAGGACTGTATTATATTACAAAATTACGTAAAGGCGCTCGTGGTGAAGGTATGACATTCTATTCTCCGGAAGAAGTGAAAATTGCTTTAAATGAAGGAAAAATAGATATTCATGCCGGTGTAAAAGTCCTGATAACGGATTACGATGAAGACGGTAATCCTTTTGAACATATTATTGAAACAACCGTAGGACGTATTTTGTTTAACGAGGTAAAACCTGAAGGTGTTCCATTCATCAATAAAGTATTGACCAAAGGTTCCTTAAAAGGTATTATCTCAAGTATTTTGAAGCGTACGGATATTCCTACAACAGCTGCCTTCTTAGATGAAATCAAGCAAATGGGGTATTATTACGCCTTCAAAGGTGGTTTGTCTTTCGGTTTGAGTAATATTATGGTGCCGGAAGAAAAGAAACAAATTGTGGCAGAAGCACAAGAAAAAGTAGATGAGATTAAATATCAATATGCAGGAGGTCATATTTCACAAAAAGAACGTTACAACAAAACGGTTGATGTTTGGACCAGTGCCAATGCGGAGTTAACGCAAATTTTGATGGAACGTATTACCAACGATAAAGATGGATTTAATTCGGTTTATATGATGCTTGATTCCGGTGCACGGGGGTCAAGAGACCAGATTCGTCAGTTGATCGGTATGCGTGGTTTGATGGCAAAACCCAAAAAATCTACAGCCGGTGGTGGCGAAGTAATTGAAAACCCGATTTTGTCCAACTTTAAAGAAGGTTTGTCAATTCAAGAATACTTTATCTCTACACACGGTGCCCGTAAAGGTTTGGCGGATACCGCTTTGAAAACGGCAGATGCCGGTTACTTGACCAGACGTTTGGTTGATGTTTCGCAAGATGTGGTTGTTAGAGAAGAAGATTGTGGTACATTGAGAGGTATTGAAGTAAGTGCACTTAAGAAAAATAACGATATTGTTGAAACATTAGGTGAACGTGTTTTAGGACGTGTGGCACTTGATGATATTTATGATCCGGATACTGATGAGTTGATTTTGCCTGCCGGTGAAGAAATTACGGAAGAAATTGTTGAAAAAATAGAACAAACGACGATTGAATCTATCGAGGTACGTTCGCCGTTAACATGTGAAGCCAAACACGGAATTTGTACAAAATGTTATGGACGTAACTTGGCTACAGGCGAAATGGTCGAAAAAGGAGAAGCTGTTGGTGTTATTGCCGCTCAATCTATTGGTGAACCGGGTACTCAGTTGACATTGAGAACCTTCCACCAAGGTGGGGTTGCCGGTAACGTTTCGGAAGAATCCAATATTTTGGCTAGATTCGACGGTATTGTTGATATTGACGAATTGAAAACCGTAAAAGACGAAGAAGAAAATATTGATATTGTAATTTCACGTACATCGGAATTAAAAATTATCGGTGAGAAATCAGGTAAAGTGCTGAGTACACATCAATTACCTTACGGTTCTAAATTGTACAAAAAACCGGGTGAGAAAGTTTTAAAAGGCGAAATCATTGTAGAATGGGATCCTTGGAACTCGGTTATTGTATCCGAATTTGCGGGTAAGGTTTTATATGAAAACATTATTCAAGGTGTAACGTATCAACTTGAAAAAGACGATCAAACCAACCGTGAGGAGAAAGTAATTTCTGAAAGTAAGAATAAAAAATTAATACCTACCCTTAAAATCATTGATAGTAAAGGTGAAGTATTACGATCTTACAACTTGCCGTTTGGTGCCCGTATCAACGTTGAAGACGGACAAAAAATTAAGAAAGGTGAACACTTGGTTAAAATCCCCAGAAAATCGGTTAAAGCCGGTGATATCACGGGTGGTCTGCCACGTGTAACAGAGTTGTTTGAAGCACGTAATCCGTCTAATCCGGCAGTTGTTTCAGAAATTGACGGTGTAGTTTCGTTCGGAAAAATCAAACGTGGTAACAGAGAAATCATAGTGACTGCAAAAACCGGTGATACCAAAAAATATTTGATTAAATTATCTAATCAAATTTTGGTTCAGGAAAATGATTTTATCCGAGCCGGTACGCCCTTGTCTGATGGTGCTATTACACCTAATGATATTTTGAAAATTAAAGGACCTTCTGCTGTTCAACAGTATTTAGTAAATGAAGTTCAAGAGGTATATCGTTTGCAAGGTGTAAAAATCAATGACAAACACTTTGAAGTTGTTGTCAGACAGATGATGCAAAAAGTAATGATTGAAGATTCGGGAGATACAACATTCTTGCCGGGTGAATTGGTTCATAAATTTGATTTTATCGATGAAAATGACCGTATTTCATCCTTGAAAGTTGTAGAAGATGCGGGAGATTCTGAAAACTTGAAAGCAGGTCAATTGGTAAGCCCGAGACAACTTCGTGAAGAAAATTCAATCTTAAGACGTCAGGATAAGAATCCGGTTATAGCACGTGATGTTATTCCTGCGAAAGCATCGCCGGTATTGCAAGGTATCACGCGAGCTTCGTTGCAAACCAAATCATTTATCTCTGCAGCATCCTTCCAAGAAACTACAAAAGTCTTGAATGAAGCGGCAATCAGAGCTAAAGTTGATAATTTGGAAGGATTGAAAGAAAATGTGATTGTTGGTCGCAGAATTCCGGCAGGAACAGGATTGAAAGAATATGAGAATATTACCGTATCTCAAAAAGAGGATTTTGAGAATATGATCATCGATAAAATTCAGGATAACATGCTGGATTAACTTAAAAAAATACGATTATGAGTGATAATAAGCAACAACAAATCAACATAGAATTAACGGAAGAAGTCGCTGATGGTATTTATGCCAATTTGGCGGTAATCAACCATTCGACATCTGAGTTTATCGTTGATTTTATCAAAATAATGCCCGGTGTTCCAAAAGCCAAGGTAAAATCACGTATCATATTAACACCGCAACATGCCAAGCGCTTGGTGCGGGCGTTGAATGATAATGTCAAACGTTTTGAAAGCGTACACGGCGTGATTAAGGATAATGAGAAACCCGGCGGAATGCCACCAATTAATTTTGGTAGAGGCAGTGAAGCTTAAGCTTAAAGCAAAATTTATAAATAAAAACCGCTTGAATTTTCAGGCGGTTTTTTTGGCCAATATCATATGAATAATCGAACATAATATTTTATATTTATAACTTTTTGCCGTAAATTTGTTTTTCTAAATTTATATTAAATGAAGATATCGTATAATTGGTTAAAACAGTTTGTAAACATTGACTGGCCGGCCGAAAAAACAGGCGAATTATTGACTGATTTAGGTCTGGAAGTTGAAGGAATTGAGCATTTTGAATCCGTAAAAGGCGGTTTGAAAGGTGTTGTGACCGGGAAAGTTTTGGAGGTCAAAAAACACCCCAATGCAGATAAATTGTCCGTTACCAAAGTAGATTTGGGAACAGGAGAACCGGTGCAAATTGTTTGTGGTGCACCCAATGTTGCCGAAGGCCAAATTGTGCCTGTTGCTACGATTGGTACAGTCTTGTATGACAAAGACAACAATGAATTTAAAATCAAGAAAGGAAAAATCAGAGGCGAGGTCAGTTTTGGTATGATTTGCGCTGAAGATGAATTGGGATTAGGAGATAATCATGACGGTATTATGGTACTGGATGAGGCTGTTGAAGTAGGTAAGAATTTTAGTGAAATCATGGAGATTGAAACAGATGAAGTTTTTGAGATTGGGCTGACACCCAACCGTGCCGATGCGATGAGCCATTTGGGAGTTGCCAGAGATTTGAGAGCCGGTTTGACACATCTCAAGGAAGAAGTGAGTTTTAATACGCCTTCAGTTTCAAAATTTAATGTAGATAGCAAAACGCGTCCTATTCAAATTGAAATTAAAGATAAGGATAAATGTCCGCATTATGCCGGTATTACAATCAATAATGTCAAAATAGGACCGTCACCAAAGTGGATGCAAAACCGCTTAAAAGCCATAGGTTTGTCGCCAATTAATAATGTGGTTGATATTACCAATTATGTGATGCATGAGTTGGGACAACCTTTGCATGCTTTTGATGCAGAAAAAATTCATGGCCATAAAATCGTTGTTAAAACTGCTGAAGCCGGCGATACTTTGACCACTCTTGACGGCGTTGAACGCAAATTGCATCCGGATGATCTGATTATTTATAATGAAAAATCACCGATGGTAATAGCCGGCGTATTTGGTGGTATTGATTCCGGTATAACCGAAGAAACGACGGATATTTTCTTGGAAAGTGCTTATTTTGATCCGGTTACGGTTCGTAAAGCTGCAAAACGACATGGCTTAAATACGGATTCTTCTTTCAGATTTGAACGTGGTATAGACCCTGAAATGACGGTTTTTGCTTTGAAAAGAGCCGTTACTTTGATAAAAGAGTATGCCGAAGCGGAAATCATCACGGACTTGATTGATGTTTATCCAAACAAAATTGAACCGCATAGTATTTCTTTATCTTATGATTATTTGAATACTTTGGCCGGTAATAAAATTGATAAGAATATTATAAAAAACATTTTGGCATCTTTAGAAATAAAGATAACTTCCGAAACGGAACATGGTTTAAACTTGATTGTGCCGGCATACAGAGTTGATGTTACCCGTCAGGCTGATATTGTTGAAGAAATATTGCGTGTTTACGGATATAACAATATCGATTTTTCTACTAAAATAAATGCCAGTGTCGAAAAGTCCGACAAAATGGCTTCATATAAAATAGAAAATATTGTTGCTGAATTTTTGCGTGGTCGTGGTTTTACCGAAATTATGTCCAATTCTTTGACCACACCGAAGTACGTAAAGTTATCAGCTCAAATTAACGATAAATCAACAGTACAAATTCTCAATCCCTTGAGTCAGGATTTAAGCGTTTTACGTCAATCAATGTTGTTTAGCGCTTTGGAATCTGTAGCTTACAATATGAACCGGAAACAAGCTGATTTGAAGTTTTTTGAATTTGGAAAAGTTTACAATCAATACGGTGAAGGCAAATATGTTGAAGAAAAACATTTGTCGGTAATAATGACAGGTAAGTTGACGTCGGAAAACTGGATGGAGCCGTCACAACATACCGGTTTTTATCATTTAAAAGGACAGGTTGAAGCCGTTTTGAACCGTTTTGGCATTCGAGATTACAAGATAAAATCGGGTAAAAACGCAGATTTGCATGAAAGTATCATTTTTGAAGTCGGTAAAACAACTGTTGTTACTTTGGGAAAGGTAAAACCGGTTATCAAAAAACATTTTAGTATCGGGAAAGATGTGTATTTTGCAGATTTTCTATGGGACAACCTTCTGGAATTGATTAAGAAATTCAGTCAAGTTGCCTATAGAGACATTCCTAAATTCCCTTCTGTCAGACGGGATTTGGCTTTAGAGGTTGATAAACACATCAGTTATAAAGACTTATATGATTTAGCTTTTGATTCTGAAAGAAAGCTGTTGCAAGGAGTTAATTTGTTTGATGTATATGAAGGAGATAAAATTGCCGAAGGAAAAAAATCTTATGCCATGAGTTTTGTTTTGCAAGACAATCGTAAAACACTGAACGATAAGCAAATAGATAGGGTTATGAATAAGATTTTCCAAAATTTTGAACAGAAATTAGGAGCAAAACTTCGTAAATAAATAGGCAAGAGAAAACAGTATATAATAATTACGTCCGACATCTGGCATCAGACATCGGACGTAATTTTTTTTATTAAAAGAAATTACTTAACGTTTCTTTCGTATTCTTTGAGGTAAGATTCATCCAATTCAAAATCTTCCATAAATTTGGTGGTATAATTACCTGCAATAAAATCAGGATCGTCCATTAATTGTCTGTGGAAAGGAATGGTTGTTTTGACACCTTCAATTACAAACTCATCTAAAGCACGTTTCATTTTTTCGATGGCTTCTTCGCGGGTTTGAGCAGTTGTAATTAACTTGGCAATCATAGAGTCATAGTAAGGTGGTATCACATAACCTTGATAAGCGTGTGTGTCAAGACGTACGCCGTGTCCTCCCGGTGCATGGAAGGTTTTAATAACTCCCGGCGAAGGACGAAAATCATTAAAAGCATCTTCAGCATTGATACGACATTCTATGGAATGTAATTTTGGGAAATAGTTTACACCCAAAATAGGAACACCGGCTGCGACTTTAATTTGCTCTCTGATTAAATCATAGTCGATAACTTGTTCCGTAATAGGGTGTTCTACTTGGATACGGGTATTCATTTCCATAAAGTAGAAATTGCGGTGCTTATCAACCAAAAATTCAACTGTTCCAACGCCTTCGTAGCTGATACTTTCTGCTGCTTTGACGGCGGCTTCTCCCATTTTTTCTCGAAGTTCGTCAGTCATAAACGGCGAAGGTGTTTCTTCAATCAATTTTTGATGGCGTCGTTGTATGGAGCAGTCTCTTTCTGATAAGTGTGCAGCTTTACCATATTGATCACCGATTATTTGAATTTCAATATGTCGTGGTTCTTCGATAAGTTTTTCAAGGTACATACCGTCGTTGCCAAAAGCAGCTTTTGATTCTTGACGGGCATCGTCCCAAGCTTTTTTCAAATCTTCTTTTTGCCATACGGCACGCATACCTTTTCCACCCCCACCGGCAGTTGCTTTAAGCATCACAGGATAGCCTATTTTGTCAGCTAATTTTTCGGCTTCTTCATAAGATTCTAACAAACCTTTTGAACCGGGAACCGTAGGCACACCGGCTTCAATCATGGTTTTTTTAGCCGTAGCTTTATCTCCCATGCGGTTAATCATATCGGGGGTTGGTCCTATGAATTTTAAATTATGGTCTTCGCAGAGCTTGGCAAATTTGGCATTTTCGGCCAAAAAACCGTATCCGGGATGAATGGCGTCTGCATTAGTAATTTCAGCAGCAGCAATGATATTGGGAATATTCAGATAAGATTCGTTACTTGCAGGCGGTCCTATTTTAACCGCTTCGTCGGCAAAACGGACGTGCAAACTGTTTTCGTCAGCCGTTGAGTAAACTGCTACGGTTTTTATCCCCATCTCTTTACAAGTACGGATAATACGCAAAGCAATTTCACCACGGTTGGCAATTAATATTTTTTTAAACATATAAATACATTTTAATTACTATATAGGCTCAACTAAAAATAGTGGTTGGTCAAATTCAACAGGCGTTGCATCTTCAACCAAAACTTTTACGATTTTACCGGAAACTTCAGATTCAATTTCGTTGAAAAGTTTCATAGCTTCAATGATACAGACGATGTCTCCTTCATTGATGCTATCACCAACTTCAACATAAGGCGGTTTGTCGGGAGCCGGTTTGCGATAGAAGGTTCCGATGATAGGGGCTTTTATAGTAATGTATTTTGATTCATCAATTTCATTAGCGGGAGCTTGAGCTGCAGGCGCTGTAGGTGCTGCGGGCGCAGATGCAACAGGAGTCGCCTGAGGAATTGCTGCCGGAACGGCTGCAGGTACAGCTGTTACAACTTGTTGAACGGCTGCTTCAGACTTGTTTTTGATAGTCAGTTTATAATCGTTATATTCGATTTTTACTTCACTGACGCCTGATTTGGAAACCAATTTTATGAGGTTTTGTACTTCTCTAATATCCATATCTATTAATTTTAATTAGTTTTTTTTGTTTGTTTTTACGAGCAAAATAGAAAAAAAAACACAAAAAAGAACTGTTTTTTGTTTAAAAATGCAAAAAACGCCATTTTTTTACTGAAAAATGGCGTTTTTGCTAGTTTCTTTGTGATTTTTAAGCTTCTTCTTGCTCAGGGTCTATTACAACTTTTCCTTTGTAATATAATTTTCCTTCATGCCAGTGCGCTCTGTGATACAAATGAGCTTCACCGGTAGTCGAATCAATTGCTATTTGAGGCATATTGATTTTGTAATGTGTTCTTCTTTTACGGCCTCTTTGTTTTGATATTTTTCTCTTAGGATGTGCCATCTTTATTGCTTTTTATCAGTTATTATATTTTTTAATGTCGCCCAACGCGGGTCAATTTTTTTTTCTTCAGAATCTGTTACCATTTCTAAATCGTCGTCATAGTTGACAATGTACTTGGCATTACCGGCAATTTTTTTACCTGAAACTATATCAGGATGGATACGTTTTGCCGGCATACTCAACACAACCGATTCGTAAATCTGTTGTGCAATATTAAACAAGTATGCGTTAAACGGGATAATGATTAAATCGTCACGGTCGTCATTGAATGTTTCCCCGAACTTAACGATAAAATCCAAATTACCTTCAATCTTTTGGTCAAACTCTTCGCCACTCACATCACATATTACCTGAACGGTGCCGGTGTTGTGAATGCTAAACTCCAAAAGTTGTTCGCTCTTGTTTAAATCTATCACTATGTCAATATCACATTGGTCAAATTCATCGTTGTCAAACAGCTCAAAAAACTTGTGGTCAAGGTGAAACTTGTATTGGTGCTTGCCGTTTTTCAGACCACTAAATTTGATATCATACGATTTCAATGCCTTCATCTTCACTATTTGAGCCTGCAAATTTACAAATATTTTTGAGAATATGAAACAAATTGTGTTGAAAGTTCAAAGTTAAATGTTAAAAGTCAAGTAACTAGTAGCAAGTAGCAAGTGGCAAGTGGCAAGTATCAAGTAGGTGGATTGGTTATAAAATCTTATCTTTGGATTAATTTGATTTTGATAAAAAAAGTTTACCGAATAATCTCAAATGATTTATAGCCGGTACATTTTTCTTTTGTCTCTACATCAACCTGATCAACTCTTGATAAAGGAGAGCCGGTATGTAACCATTTGATAAATTTATCCAACAGCGCATCGTCAGTGCTTTCCACTTCAACATAAACACTGCCGTCGGGCATGTTTTGTACGGTGCCGTTGAGTTGAAGTGCGTCAGCTTGGTCTTTGGTGTATTTGCGAAACCAAACGCCTTGCACTTTACCGGTAACTTTGATATTCAAATGTTTGCAAGCCATGATTTATAAAATTGATATTTTTTGCAAATATAAGCGGTCTTGTTTGGTTATTAAAATATGATAAATGCCTGACGGTAAATTGTCCGTTTTAACCGGAATAATTTTTTTACCGGATTGCAATTTCAATACTTCTCTACCGGTGTTATCTAATAATTTTATAGCAATGTTTTGCGGTTGGTTTTGTTTTATAAACAGTTGATTTTGAACAGGATTTGGGTAAATTGATATGCCAATATCTGATAAATTGTCAATACCGGAAGTCCCAAATTCAAAACAGCCCATATCAGGTGCATTGCCGTTGAAGGGCAAACCTATATCGGTACCGGCATCAATACAAGGCGAGTTGGATTGTAAGTGAAAATCACCTTGTGATGCACTGACAAAAAGCGGATTCACATTATTCAAATTATTATTGCCCGTTGCATCTGCAGGCATGTCAACATCGGAATAGGTAATACTTACGGTTGTACTTTGCCCAACGCTGATATCCTTACCGTAAGTTTGGTTATTGTCATAAAAAATACTGTTGACAATATTGACATCGGCGTAGTCAAAATCTGCCGCACCGCCTTCTCCGGCACCATAAGCAGAGTTGTTAACAAAAGTACAATTGGCAATAGTCAAACTTGTTTGCGGATTTAAACTTTTTATGGCGCCACCTCCTGAATTATTGGCGCTATTCATATAAAACAAACATTGCGTTAAATGAACATTGAGAGCTGTATAAAACATAATAGCACCACCACCGTAATTGCTGGTATTGCCGATAAATTGACAACGGGTAATTTCCGAATTACCGTCATTAGTAAATTTGATGGCACCTCCTTCGCCAAAGGCGTGATTGTATTCAAACAAACAATCGACAAATTTGGTTAAAGTTTGCGAGCTACTTC
>JALVLX010000064.1 GCA_027032855.1 Flavobacteriales bacterium
TATTTTAACAGGGAGATTATATATGAGCTGAAAGCGACAAAGTGAAAAGTGGAAAGTGCGTAACGTAAAACAATCGCACTTTAACGCTTTACACTTGGCACTTGGCACTAAAATAACTTTTAACTTTCAACTTTCAACTTTTAACTAAAGTAAAATGGAACAAATCAACAAAAAATGGACAAGCGGTATGAGCCGTACCGAAGATTGGTGGTCGGCGTGGCTCGGATTATTTTTCTTCGGACTGGGACTATTAACCATTTGGGGACTGGACGTCGTCGGATGGATTGCCAAACCCAAAACTTGGGAATTTTCAAACCTCCTACAAGATTTTTCGTGGTCCAAACTGCTTAAAGTTTCGAGTAAAACTTACCACGACTGGCATCCGCTGTTGTCATTGTTTATGACTTATGTCGTCTTTGCCTCTACAACGACATTGGGCGCCTATTATCAAAAACTCAATGTCAAAAAATTCTTTACCGGCTTTACCATAATATTTTTCTTGACATGGTTTGCTTGGATTGTAGGCCACGAAGCACATTTGTCTGCCGTTGATGCCGTAGTAAAAAAACACAATTATTACCAAGAATTTAATTTAACTTGGGGCTTACAGCTCGGCGGTGGTGCATCTTATATGTTGGCTCTGATTATAGGCTTGTTAATAGGCAATTTCTTTAAAGGCTTTGCCAACAAAATCAAAGAAGCCGCCAAACCCGAATGGTTTATCAAAACAGGTATCGTCTTGCTTGGTATCAAACTGGGTATTATGACCATGAAAGCCGCCGGATTTACTTACGAGCTAACGCTTGCCGGTGCAGCCGCTGCCTTTGTAGCTTATCTGCTGTTTTGGCCAATAGTTTACTATATCGGACGTAAATATTTCAAACTCAACCGTTCCTCGGCTGCTGTTTTATCTTCCGGAATTTCTATCTGTGGGGTATCAGCGTCCATTGCAACCGCCGGCGCCATCAAAGCTAAACCCGTTATCCCAATCGCCGTTTCTACATTAATATTAGTGTTTGCCATGTTTGAATTAATCATTTTACCACCGACATATACAAACCTGGCACCCAACGAACCCATTGTCAACGGTGCCGCTATGGGTATGACCGTCAAAACAGACGGTGCCGATGCCGCTGCAGGTGCTATTCTAGACCAATTGATGATTTCAAAACACCTCAAACAAACCGGTGAACATTGGGAAGAAGGTTGGATATTGAGTGCCGCGCTGTTAACTAAAATATGGATTGATATTTTTATCGGTATCTGGTCGTTTATCTTGGCTTTGGTTTGGATTAGAAATGTCGATAACAAACACGGTAAAGAGAAAATTCCAAAATCGGAAATATGGTTCCGCCTCCCAAAATTTGTCATGGCATACATGCTCGTGTGGCTGATTTATCTCGGCTTGATTTACATATTCCCCGATGTGGTACCGCATGCCAAAATCGGTGGACATATCGTACAAGGCGGTTTCCGTAAATTGATGTTTATGCTGACCTTTTTGAGCATCGGTGTGATTACGGATTTTAGCAAACTCAAAGGTATGGGACGATTGGCTATTCTTTACGCTATTGCTTTGTTTGCTATCATTGCACCCATTGCTTACTTTGTAGCGTACTTATTCCATAATGGTATGTTACCGCCTGTCGCAAAATAATTTTAGTTAAATGTTTATAAAGTTTGTAATGTTAT
>JALVLX010000065.1 GCA_027032855.1 Flavobacteriales bacterium
TTGGGTCAGGGTCGGCAGGATCTAAAGTCAATTTGAATTTTTTCCAATCTGCCCGTACTAAATTCAGTGATGCAAATCTCAATGTCACACGGTCGTCGGTGAAACCGTTGAGGTACATTCTCATAAATTTGATAGACCGGAAATCGGAAATGCTACCCTGTTTGCTGGTGTATTGGTGTACAGGCACTTTAAATTGTATCCAACGTGAAGTCTGTTGGTTACCGTTTGGTAATGTGACGGTTGACTCTTTGATGTCTGAAACATACGGGTCATTTACCGTTAGTCCGGGTTTGATATCCAAAGCATATTCGTAGTAACTTTCAATGGTATTCATTGATTGGTCACGGTCAATATCTTCTACATCGGGGAAGGTGTTGTTGCCGGTAGCACCGTAGGCATTACTGTTTGCGTTGTTGTTACCGCTACCGCCGTTGTAATTGTTGTTAGCCGCATCAATAGGTGTATTGCCTTCCGTACCGTTAAAGTTTTTGTAGCGTTCTATGATATCACCGCTTGCGTCAAGGTAATTGACATAATCATCGGCAGCGGGGTCATCTTGAAAATTGCTATGCAAGTTTGAAGGCAAACTGTTGAGGTAATTGGCAAAGAAACTTTGTTCGCGCGAATTGGGGAGACCATCTAAACCGACATCTTGGTGCGGGCGTTCGTCAGGGTCGTTAGAGAAGGCATAAACGATAGACTGGTGGGTTGGTACTCGTGCCAAGTTTGTCGAAACCGTGTTGTCGTCAGTACCGTCACCGGGGAGCCCGTTTTCATATTGTTTACGACCGTCAAACAGGATATCTTCGGACATATATCCCAAATCGATATACAGTTTACCTCCGGCAGGGGGATTGGGATTGTTGAAGTACGGGTCCATTACCCAAATGTCGATGTATTCTACATTGGCTTGTTCAAAATCATTGGTTTGCAGATAGCGCATGATACCCCCCCAGCGTTGTTCGGGGTGTAATAACTCGCCGGTGTTGGGGTCTAAGTTGGCATCAAAATTATAAGGTCCGCGTTCTTTTGGGAAAAAAGTCAGGTTCAGAGGGTGTACAACGGTTGGATAACCGGCAGGCACATCTTGATCAAAAATCTCACTGATGCTGATTTGCCGCACTTCTTCTTGTGACAGGTCGTCTTGTGTAATATCAGTAGGCGGATTGGTATAGAATATAGGGTCAACGGTGTACCATGCCAGCTTGGCTCTATTTTTTCCGGAATCTAAATTGTCCAATTGTTGTGATTCAGGAAAACGTGCCGGTACTGATGCCAGATGCCATGCGTAATAAGAGCGTAAATCAATGAAATTTTGCGATGATTCAAAGTCTTCTATATATGTAGTGCTACGTCCGTTAACGTCAGATACGTCAGCTAATCCGGGGAACAGGTATGCCGCTTCGGCTTTAATGGCAAAATTACTTTCGGCATCAGATTTTACATTAGGCAGGCGGTTAACCATTCGGGTTAAGAAAGGCGCTTTGGTAGAAAATTGTCCGTTGAATCCAATGAGTTTGTTGTTAAGTGGCTCGGCACCATAGTTGGCTTTCCAGCTCAAAGGCTTTTCTTTGAAAGACATGTATGTTGCGCCAAGGCTGAAATCTTTACTGAATTTGTGTTGTACATCAATACCTGTAAAAACTTTGGTAGTTTGCTGGAAGATGGAATTTTGTTCTACAGAAACTTGAATGGGAATATTTGCTTGCGAAATAGACGGATTGATGATATTGACCCGTCCTATTTGATAGTTAACCACATAATCGATGCCTTCCACCAAGGTGCGACCGCCTGCGGTTACCGTAACCGAACCGTGGGGGATATTAAATCCGCCAATGGGTATTCCACCACCACCGGCAGTTTTGTATTGACCTTTTAAGACGAATTTGTTTTTGCTGGTAAATTGCTCTGCTTGGGTTTTGGACATCACGTAAAGTTCTTTATAGACGTAATGTTTTTGGTTTTCGTTCCAAGTCGTCGGGTCGTCGTAATCTTCGTTACCCAATTTGAGTTTGTCAAACAGGTACTTACCAAAAGGTTCGGTAGAAGTAAAAATCACCCGTCCTTCGCGGGCATCGATAGTAATGCCGGGGATAAAATCGAAAAAGCCGTCGCCTTTGGGTTGCGGATCGCCTTGTGCCGTAAGCCTGTCCATATTAAAGACATTGAGCAGTATGCGCTGCCGGACATCGTTGGGTAAGGCGACGCCGTTGACCGGGTTGATGTAGTTCAATGGTGTTGGATCGACGTACAAAATATTGAGCCGGAAGTCATTCGGGTCGATATCAAAAGCATTTAAAGCATAAATATTTTTCATCATCAAATCCCAATCGGGTTCTTCTGTACTGACCATATTGCTTTTTAATAACTTGACAATCAATGTTTGAGGGTAAACGATACCATTATCTGAAAATTCACCGACGCGGTAAACCTGACCGTTGATTGTGTATTCAAAAGCAACAGCTAATACTTCATCTGCATTAAGTTTTTGTTTCAAAGTGATGTAGCCTAATTTTGGATGCAAAGTATATTGTGTCGAGTCGAGTTTAACGGTGTTTTCCATTGAAACGTAATCTGTTCCGTTAGTTACTGAAACACCGGTAAATCCTTGAGATACGGAAAAAATATCGCGGATATTACTGTTGAGATAGCCACCGTTACCAATGAGAGCCGGGTCAAATTTGTTGACTGAGTTGTCCGGTGGGGCAGTTGGGTTAATTACAAAATCTGCCGGAGGATTGTCCAGCCCAATATTGACATTTTCTCCCAAATCTTGAAGGGCTACAATATTTCGTATGTTTTCGGTTTGTGTACTACGGTTGGTTTTCCATACTTCAATACGGGTAACTGTTGCCGTGCTGTTGATAAAAGGGTAATCTTTAACCGCATCGGTATAGTGATCTTTGAAGTATTGGGATAAAAAGTAGTGGCGGTTTTCTTCGTATTGCAAGATGGGTTGTTCAAATTTTTCAACTACTTTATCGCCTTGTGCCTGAATGCTTTTTGTGCCTGATTTTTGTTCAGCTACAACAGCTGTGATATAGGTTTTTCCAAAGCGCAATTCAGTTTTTAGACCGAATAAGCTTTGTGCACCGTGTATCAAGCTGTTTTGGCTTTTCATACTGACATTTCCTAATTCCACATTTTGCAAAATATCGTCTTCGGTAGGTGTATAAGCTAATTTGACCTGATTGTTAAAATCAAATGTTGATTGAGTGTCATAATTAATGTCGATGTTAAGTCTTGTGCCGACCTTGCCTTTTAGTCCCATGCTGATTTTTTGGTCAAAATCAAATGAAAGGTTAGACCGGTTACGCACCGGCAATGACGGATTGTCGCGTTTGGTATAGCGCAACCCAAGGTCTATGCTGAAATTACCTTTTGGTTGTACATTAATGGTATTGCCACCAAAAACGCTTTCAAAAAATTTGGAATTGACATAATAAGTTGGTAGCAGGTCTTTACGTTTTTTCTTTGCTTCTTCAGTATTACCTGCAATAGCCTGATTACGGTCTTTGAAATTTTTGTTCATTTTTTCTTTCAAAACCCGTTTGTAATATTGTTCCGGTGTTAAAATCCAAGGATAAGTAATATTATAATCTCCGACCTTTTGATTGAAGTAAAATAAATTTGTTTTGGGGTCGTAAGTGTATAAGCTTTGGATACTTTCCGGATCCGGCAATTGCAAAACAGCAGGATTAATTTGTTGCCTTAAAGTGTCTTGTTGTGTGGTTTGATTGTCTTGTGCAAATGTTTTTTCCGGCAAAAAGCTTGCAAAAAACAGATGAATTAATATGTAAAATGAAAAATATCTTTTCATTGAATGGCTTTTTGTTAAAAAATTAAAAACGTTTTAATGCTTCTTTTATTGTTTTTTCCAGACTAATTTCAGGATTTTCTTTCAAAATTTGTTCAACAATTTTTTCACTGCGTTTTTTAGGGAAACCCAAAGCTTCCAAAGCTGAAAGCGCTTCGTCTTTTGCAGGAGATGAAACAGCCGGTAGAGTTGTATCCGGTCTGATGTCGTAAGTTTTTAAAATCTTGTCTTTCAGTTCAATAATGGCTCTTTGCGCCGTTTTGGCGCCAATGCCTTTGACTGATTTTAAGGCGACGACATCTTCGTTGGCAATGACTTGTTGCACTTCTTTTGATGTCATGGCTGATAAAATCAGCATTGCCGTGTTGGCACCAATTCCCGATACGGAAATCAATAATTTAAAAATTTCACGTTCGAGCGGTTCGTAAAAACCGTACAGCAAATGGGCATCATCTCTGATAATTTGAACGGTGTATAGTAATAAGTCTTGGTCGGCTTTGATTTTGCCATACGTGTTGAGCGAAATGGCGATATGATAACCGATATTGTGATTGTCAATTACAACATAGGTTGGGGTAAATTCAAAAACTTTTCCTTTGACAAATGAAATCATATATAAAATGTTTGCCCAAAAGTATGAAAAAATAGTTAAAAGTTTGTAATTTTTGTAAAGTTTATAATGTTCATAATAAAATCAATTAAACCATAAAAGAATATAAAAGATTATATTTTTCAATATTAATAAATTAAAAACATTAACCCACATTATTCATGAATAATGTGGAGTTTAAAGTTTATAATGTTGAAAGTTAAAAGTTTTTATAGTAATGAAATACCGGCAGTTATTGAAATTGTTCTATAATAAACATACTGATAATAAGCGCCTAAATAATTTTTTGTATGATATCGTATTTCAATATTTAATAAATCCTTATATTTATAACCAAAGCCTAAAGCAAAATTATTACTTGGGGAAATTATTGTTTTTGGATAAGAATAATGATTAAAAAAATCTCTCAATGTAATTTCCATTGTTGAATTGTATGGACGATTCATAATAAAATAAGCGTTAGTAAAGAATTTTGAATTATTATTATTGTAAAAATAGCGTCGTATTCCCAATGATAGTTGAAATGCGCTGTAATTTATTTTGGAAACATAAATCTCTTTAATATTATATGGAAACATTACAATAATTCCCGAATTATTTTCTATTTCTTGCTCAATCGGTTTTGAAAAACTATATTTATAAGATAGAAGGGTTGGCTCTATGATTAGACTCCATTTATAATTATTATAATACGGAAAAATATATTCACCTTGAAGTCTAAATTGACTTTTTACAGGATTCCAAAAATTTTGTTTTTCATAAAATGTTGATAAAGTTGCCGGCGAAAAACTTGAAAAATT
>JALVLX010000066.1 GCA_027032855.1 Flavobacteriales bacterium
CAACAGTAACGCCTTCGGCTTCACCTTTGTAGTTGAGCAGGATACGATGGCGTAATATGCCTTTGGCTACGGCTTGTACATCTTCAATATCCGGTGATAATTTACCGTTGATTAATGCGTTGGCTTTAGCAGCTAATATCAAGTTTTGAGAGGCACGCGGACCGGCTCCCCAATCCAAATATTTTTTGACTAATTCGGGAGCGGCATCAGACTTGGGACGGGTTTTGCCTACCAAACGCACGGCATATTCAATGACATTATCGGCAACCGGTACTTTTTTGACCAAATCTTGATAAGCCAAAATTTGTGATTTGTCAATTACGGGATTGATTTGTACATCTCTGGTAATAGTGGTGCTTTTGACTACTGCCACTTCTTCGTCAAAATCGGGATAGTCGAGTTTTAAAGCAAACATAAAACGATCGAGCTGCGCTTCGGGTAGGGGATAGGTTCCTTCTTGTTCTATAGGGTTTTGCGTAGCCAATACAAAAAACGGCTTGTCCAATTCAAAATTTCGGTTGGCAATACTCACTTGTTTTTCTTGCATGGCTTCGAGTAGCGCCGCTTGGGTTTTGGGCGGTGTCCGGTTGATTTCGTCTGCCAAAAGAATATTGGTAAAAACCGGTCCTTTAATAAACTGAAAATGCCGGTTTTCGTCCAGAATTTCCGTTCCCAAAATATCTGAAGGCATCAAGTCCGGCGTAAACTGAATACGTTTAAAATTCAAACCCAAACTTTGTGCAATGGTATGTACCATTAATGTTTTTGCCAAACCGGGTACCCCTATCAACAAGGCGTGGCTACTGCCTAGTATGGATAGGATGATTTCATGAATCACCGGTTTTTGGCCGATGATAATTTTGGCAACTTCTTGCTTTAATCGTTCGATATTTTGTTGTAATTCTTTGGCTAATGCAACGTCAGACATAATATTATTTTTTTATCCAGTGACTGTCAAATTGACAATGTTGAAAATCAGGATTGATTTTGATATAATTATTTTTTATTTTTTCATTCATCCACTTAACTAACACTTTTTCTTTTATTTGTTTGAGAGCCATTTCTTTGATTTTTGGATAGTCTTTGACAAAATCCATTTTATGTGTCGGGATACGTTTGTTGACTTTGATAATTTTGTAGTATTCGTTTCCGGTACGGCCGATTTCTGTTAAGACTTCTGTGATTTCGCCTTCCTTCAAATCTTGTACGGTTTGGTGCATTTTCGGTTCGAGCATGGTCAAATCAAGCATAGAATTACCGGTATTGGGGTCAATGATTCTGCCTCCTGTTTTTTGGGTTTCTTCATCATCTGAAAATTCTTTGGCAGCTTCTTCAAAAGTCAATTCTTTGTTCAAAATACGTTTTCTGATAGTATCCAGTTGCTTCTTGGCTGCTCTTTTGTTTAAAAAACTGATTTCAGGTACCATTAAAATATGGCGAACAACACGTTCTTGACCATTGATTTCTTCAACCGTAAGAATATGCCAACCAAATTCTGTTTTAAAAGGTTCGGAGACTTGCCTTTTTTCTAAACTAAATGCTACATCTTTAAACTCTTGAACAAAAGCTGATTTTCTGGTCAAAACATATTTACCGCCGTTGGCTCGTGAACCGGGGTCTTCAGAATATAAAACAGCTTGTGCTCTAAAGCTGGCACCACTTTCTACTTTTTTCTTGATGTCTTTGAGTTTGTTTATGATTTTTTGTTCCGCATCTTTATCGGATTTGGGTTTAATCACAATTTGCATCAACTCAACCTGAGTGCCGATTTCCGGAATTTTGTCTTTTGGAATTGCATCAAAAAACATCTTGACTTCTTCAGGACTGATGTCTATGTCTTTCATCACTTTTTGACGCATTTGTTCGCTCAATTTTTTATTTTTATCTATTTTTTTGAGCTCATTTTGCAATTCCGTTAGCGTATTTTTGTTATAAAATTCTAAAACTTTTTCCAAGCTACCACCCATTTGCGTCTTCATATATTCAATTTGTTGCTCGACCATACCATCAATTTCTTTGTCGGTAACTTTTATCAAAGTATCCTTTTTGGCTTCTATCAACAACAGTTTGTCTTGCATCAAACGCTCCAAAATCTTACAATCATCAAGATTTTTAGTGTCGATACCTTGTTGTTTCATTTGGATTTTTAATTGTCCTAATTCAGAGTTTAAGACAATTTGATCACCAACAACCGCAGCTATACCATCTACCTTAATGCGCTTCTCTTGTGCGTATAATGAGCTGATGCTTATGGATAAAATAATGATTATCAGAGTTTTTAATTGATTCATTTCGACTGTTTTGTTTTAATGATTTTAAATATTTTTTTACTAATAGCTTCTTGTTTAATATTGTTTTCCATTTGTGACAAAGCCGCTTGTTTGCGCTTGCTTAACACAAGTTGCTTCAAGTCGTCTTGCACCATTGACAGTGGCATTGTCTGATTTTGTAACACAACATCGTTAACAAACACCAAATATAAACTTAAACTGTCTGTTAAAACAAATTTTTTAGCTTTTTTTAAGATAAATTTATCATTCATCCGGTCAAATACCCGTAATTCTTTTTTGAAATCCGGCACAAGATACCATTTATTTGCCGTTAAATTGTATTTGGAAAAATTATTTGTGTTCTTGATCAAGCTGTCAAAATAGATCTGTTTGTCAGAAAAAAACCATTTTTTAAATTTCTGTATTTTTTGATGATTTTTATCTACCACTAAAAATTTTGGTTTGAGTTCAGCTTCTTTACTCAAAAAATATTGGCGATATTTATTATAATACCATTGTAACGTGTCTGTTGAAACAACCGTGTCAATATATTTTTGCAACAATAGGTCTTTATAAGTGTCCGTCAACAAGTCGCGGCGGTATTGTTCTACCAACCGGTTTATTTTGATGGTGTCAACATTACGTTCCGCTTGTTTGAGTAACAAGGTTTTGTAAGCCCAGTCTTCAATATATTGATGTATGGCATTGATACTGTCTTCCGGCGATTTTTGTGTGTAAACAGCCGGTGAAATGTCTTCAAAATACAGATACGTATCGTAAATTTTGGCTACAGGCGTTTTGTCAACATCTTTTTGAAAATATTGACAACCGGCAACCAACAGGCCAATGACCGTTAGCCAAAACTTATTTTTTATATTTACTGCGTAATTGCTGCCAGACAGTTTCATTCAATTTTACCGGATATTTCTGTTTCAACTCTTTGAGCCATTGTTCTTCTAAATAATTTTGATAGTCGTTAGTGACTTTGCCTTTGATGTCTTTTAAGTCTGGATTTTTTTCGGGTTTTATTTTTTTCAAATACAGAACCAAATATTGCTTACCGTCTTTATAAACATGCGGTTTACCGTCTGTTAAATCGTAATTTTTGACAAATGCATCTTCAGCGACATAGTCTTTTTCTTTGTGCAAAATATTTTTGTCTTTGTATTTTTTAATAATTTCTTTTTTGCTTTTGCCTTTGTGTAAATCTCTGGCAATTCTTTTAGCCGTTTTTTTACTGTTGGTTTGAAACATTAAGATATGATAGCGCTTGGGTAATTTGTATTCGGTTTTATGAGTTTCGTAGAATTTTTGCAATCCGAGCGTGTCTTTAAGCGATTTGTCCCAAATCATATCCGATTTGATACGGAACAACATCAAGCCGTTTTTGTATTCTTTCATGGTATTGGCAAAATCGGGGTAGATATCTTCAAGATGATTGTTGTAATATTCATACAACTTGTCTTTTTTGAAGCGCTCAAAAAATCTTTTAATAATGTAATTTTTATCTTTATACGTAGCCGTGTTGTGTGACTGACGACGGAATAAATACATATAAAAGTCTTTGTAAGTCACAACTTTATCGTTGTTGATGACAAACAACGGGTCGTTGACACTTTGGTCTGTGGGGATAACCCATTTGTTTTTGAAAAAGTCTTTGGTAATATGACGATTAATAACATCTAAACTGCCTTTCATTTCAATGGAAAATTGTTTTTCAATACGTTTCATCAATTTTTCTTTTCCCATTTTTGAACGTTCGTCACGCATCACTCTGTGTCTCAATTCAGTTTTGGCTTGTTTAAAGTTTGGAACAGGATATTTTTTGAGCAATTTGACAATATGCCAACCGTAACGGGTTTGAAAAGGTCGCGAAATATCTCCCGGCTGTTTCAATGCAAAAGCGACTTTTTCAAATACCGGTATCATTGAACGAATACCGAAAGTGCGCAATTTGCCACCACGTCTGGCACTGTTTTTATCATCTGAAAATTTGCGAGCCAGATTTTCAAAAGTATCTTGTTTGTCTTGCAGTTTTTTGTAAATATCAAAAATGCGGGTTTTGGCATCGCCGGCTTCATCTTTTTTGTTATTCATCGTGACGATGTGTGCCACTTCTATTTTGCCTTTGGCAGGACGTTTGTCCAATACTTTGACAATATGATATCCGAAGCGTGTGCGAAAAGGTTCGGATACCTTACCAACCGGGGTATTGTAAGCAGCGGTTTCAAACGGATATACGGTGTGAAAAACATTGATATAATCCAAATCGCCTTTGTTGTCTTTGGCGCTGGGGTCTTGCGAATACTGTTGTGCCAACTTGCCGAAATCTTCGCCTGCTACTGCTTTTTTATAGACTGACATGATTTTGTTGTAGGCTCTCAATGTGTCTTGCGGCGCGGCATCTGCGGCAACTTGTATCAAAATATGCGCTACGTGTACATCGTTTTGCATTCGCTCATAAGCTTCTTTGACCAGTTTGTCAATAATGTCATTGTCAGATAAATATTTTTTTGCCAAATCACGACGGTACGATTTCAATTCCATATTTAATTGAGGCATTGTGTCGTATTTCTTTTGGTAGGCATCTTCCAATTCCAGTTTGTACCGTGTGAAAAGTTCCAAATAATTGTCGATATCTTTTTGAGCCGGGTCTTGTACCAAATCCAAATTTTTGGTGTACATGCTTTCAAATTCATCTGCACTTACCGGCTTACCGTTAATCGTCATCAGTGCCGGCGATTGTTGGGCGCTTAAAATGCCGGTTAGAAATAAAAAGAACAATAAGCTATAGCGTTTCATATTTAGTTTTATTTTAATGTTAAAAATTGATAAAATCAAATGCAAATTTAAGGTTTTTTATTGAGATTAAGATAGTGAATAATTATAAAGTTCTCCAATGTGGTATGCATTGCTATCAACAAACATTGAAGAGCGAGATTAATTATATTTTATT
>JALVLX010000067.1 GCA_027032855.1 Flavobacteriales bacterium
TTATCTCAATTACTAAAACTGAAAAATCTATTAATCGTTCTTCTAAATCAAATTTTTTCATTGTTATTCCTTCATTTTTTACTTCTAAAATCGTTAATCCTTAATCGGTGTTCGGTGTTCATAAAAACTGAAACGCAAAGAATAACGAACAAGGAACGCTGATTTTTGATTTAAGATTTGCCTAAAAGTTAGCAATTACCTCATTACTTTCCCTTATTAATCCGCGGCATTCCTTTCCCCCGTTCGTTGTTATTCCTCAAATTCTTAGGCGCACTACGTGGCGGACCACCCATACCGTTGTTGCGAACTTGTGAGCCGTTTTTGCTGATTTCGTCCCATTTAAAATCGTAGTTGGGTGCTAATTTTCTCAATTTATTAACTACAAATGCCGTATTTACAGATGGCCCGGCGGTAAAAATTTGTACAATTTCATCGGCTTTGGTGTCAAAAAATACTTTGAGCAAATAGTCCGAATTGTGATTTTCATCTTTAAATTTTTTCAGATAATTGATAGCCGTAATAATATTGTTTTTACCCAAAGACAACTTATCCGCCATCATATCCAAACCCCAACGATGGTAAGTATAAACAGCTTTGTGATAAAAATTCGAATTACCGTTTAGCAATTGCTCAATCAAATCACCTTTTGAATTATTTTTATTGTCTTTTGCCCAACCTGAGACACCGTTTTGATCGGCATTGGTTTGAACAATCTCAGCTTTTTCATAAAAAGGCTTCCCTGCATTTTCTTTAAAACTGTCAAAATCATGTCCTAATGCTACATAAACGTAAAACGCCAAAGTGCTAACCAGATTATTGTCAAACAATTCCAAATTAAAATCCAGTTTTTCAAACTCGCGATAGGTAAATCTAAAATTCTTATCGACCAAATTGAGCAACAAAGTTTCGTAATCGGAGTTGTAAACCGGGCGGTAACTTCTAAAATACAATTCGGCAGTAATATCGTTTTTGTTGATATTATAACTCTTGATATTGAGCATAATATCCACTTTTATTTTTTCGTGATTTTGAAATTGTTTATCTGTCCAGCGGCGTTTGTTGATAAACTCTTCAATGGCTTTTTCCAAAGTTTTAAATACCTGCTTGTTTGACCCGCGCACCGATGCCGCATTAATCGTGACATCGGCTTTAAACTCTTGAGCCTGTAACGGATAAAACATAAAGGTTAAAATGAAAATAAAAATAAATCGTTGCATAAGCGTTTTTTTTCAAAAACAAATTTAGTGTTTTTTTGATTAATCAAAAGGTATTAAATATTAAACGTTTTTTTTTGAAAATTATTTGAGAAAAAAAGTCAATTATCGTAAATAATAACGCTTCTGATAACTTTATTTTATTTAAAAAATAATACAGTTACAATACTTCAAGCCATATCACCACCTGAAAATTTCACAATCATTTCATTGTAAGGTAAGTCTAAGATTTCAATGAAGTTTTAAAAAAACGGCGTGCTAAATCTATTTACCTTCTTCATCTTTATCAGAAGATTGGGGTTCAATAGTTGTTAGACATAAATAAAAACTTTCAACTTCGGTTACTGAGCTCGCCGAAGCATCAACCTTCAACTTTCAACTCACGTACCAAATCAAAAATATCGCCTGCCACTGCTTTTTTGCTTTTGAGCGGATAGTCAATTATTTTGCCTGTTTTGGTCAATATACTGACTCTGTTGGTATCGTGTTTAAAGCCGGCATTTTTTTCGCGTAGCGAATTAAGGACAATAAAGTCTAAATTTTTTTTACGAAGTTTTTTCAGTGCATTAGCTTTTTCGTTTTCGGTTTCCATAGCAAAGCCAATCAAAATTTGGTTACCGGATTTTTTCTCACCCAACGAAGCCAAAATATCTTTTGTAGCTTTGAGTTTAAGCGTCATGGCGTCACCGGATTTCTTTATTTTTTGTCCGGCTGTTTGTTCCGGGGTAAAATCCGCTACGGCTGCCGCCATAATCGTAATGTCGGCATTGTCAAATTCCTTGTGAACGGCCTCATACATTTGCGCCGCATTTTGTACTTTAACGGTACGAATATTTGGATGCGAAGCTTGCAAGTGGGTCGGTCCCAAAACTAATACCACTTCGGCACCGCGTTCGGCTGCTTCTTCGGCAATGGCAATACCCATTTTGCCGCTGGAATGATTGCCTATAAATCGTACCGGGTCAATAGATTCGTAAGTAGGGCCGGCAGTTACCAAAACTTTTTTGCCGGCAAGGTCATTTTTTTTAGCAAAAAAATCTTGAATACGGGTAAAAATATTTTCCGGTTCTTCCATACGTCCATAGCCGGTCAGTCCACTAGCCAATTCACCTTTGGTAGCAGGAATAATGTCGTAACCGTAAGATTGCAATTTTTCCAGATTAGCTTTGGTAGCAGGGTGGGCATACATATCCAAATCCATGGCCGGCGCAATCATCACCGGACATTTGGCAGACATATATACTGCCAGCAAAAAATTATCAGCCTGACCAGTTGCCATTTTAGCCAAAGTATTGGCGGTTACCGGTGCAAAAACCATCAAATCCGCCCACATGCCTAGTGAAACGTGGTTGTGCCACGAGCCGGTATTGTCTTTGATAAATTCGGTCAAAACCGGACGTCCCGACAAAGTCGCCAGGGTCACCGGCGTCACAAAATCGTGAGATGCAGGTGTCATCAATACTTGAACATTTGCACCTGCTTTTTTAAGAAGTCTTACCAACAAAGGGATTTTGTAAGCGGCAATACCACCGCTTACCCCAATGATAATATTTTTGTCTTTGACAGACACGTTTTATTTAAACTCGTTAAAATCTTCTTCCGACATATCACGCCAATAGATTTTACCTTCCAACCATTCTTGCAGTGCAATGGCGGTTGGTTTAGGCAAACGCTCATAATAACGTGAAATGTCAATTTGCTCTTTATTTTCAAAAATTTCAGCCAACGAATCTTGGTCGGTTTCAAATTCTTTTAATTTTTTTAGCAATTCTTCCTTCAATTCTTTGTTGATTTCTTCCGAGCGTTTTGCTACAATTTTGATAGCTTTATAAATATTGCCGGTAGGTTCTTTTACTTTTCTACGGTCGTAAGTAATGGTAGTTAAAGGAGCGTTGGTCTTTTTTATATCTGCCATAATATATGTATTTTATTTATTTTCAATAGTTTAGTTAGTTGTCGCAATGTTTTTTTGCATCTCATTCAATGTCTTTTGAAGCTTATCAAAAACCTTTTTTGCTTTGGCTTTCAGGTCTTCGTCCTTACTTTTTTGCACAAAATTTTGATAATACCCGATAGCCGTTTTCAAACGTTCTTCTTTTTTCGATTCCACACTTTTTAAAGCCAAATCGGCTGTAGCTTTAAAACGGTAAAAAAGTGCTTTTTCTTTCAAATATGAGCCCGGATAATCCACCAAATAATTATTAAATGCTCTGATTGCCGCTTTATAACGATCTAAATCGTAGTACATTTTAGCATTTTCATAATATTTTCTATCCAGTTTACGTTGCAATTTTTCATTGATGGCATTTACTTGGTCTTTATATTTCGAAAACGGATATTTCTTTAAAAAACTGTTGATTTCCTCTATCGCACGCACTGTATAAGCTTGATCATGCGAATAAATAGGCGAAAGCGCTTCATACGATTTTACGATATAAAAGTCTGCCTCTTCTGCCTTGGTACTTTCCGGGAATAAACGCGTAAATTTTCGGAACTTCTCCCCTGCCGATTGCCAATATTTCATGTGAAACAGGGTCATGGCATGTGCAAAGAGCAAACGCTGGTAGGATGGTTTGTGTTTATAGTACTTATCAACCTGCGTAAACAGTTGGTCAGCCTTACTGTATTTTCCGGCTTCATACATTTTCCACGCCATTTTATACTTGGCATCAATGTCATTGCCGTTATACACTTTTTGATATTTTCCACAAGCCGACAATAATAAAATGCCGGTAAAAATCAGAATCAATCTTTTCATTTATAACTATTTAATTAAATGTATTAATATTGGCAAGTCCGCTTCCTGCATTCCATCGCTTGAGCCACGCGCACCGTGCTATCCATTATAGTGCCACTCTGCCGGTCACACAAAATCATTGCCGTTTTACGAGCTTCCTGCGGTCGCTGTCCTCCGGCATATTTTGTCAGTGCCCGTCATAGCGTCAGCTGTCATTTCTATCACTCTTGCCCTGCGCAAACAAACTTCCAATTTGCAAAAATAAGACTATTATATTACAATTGAAAATTTAATAATGCCAAAAAATCGTTAAAATTAGAAGAGATGCACGGTCGTGCATCTTAATTGAAAATGAATAATTGAGAATTGAAAATGTTATGATAGGTATAAATACAAAAAAATCTTATATATCCTTTTATGGCCTTTTATGGCCCTTTTATGGTTTAAAAAAAATCGAAAATTTGAAATCCAAAATCAAATAGATGTCGCACCTAAAGGCGCTCAATGGAAATTCTTTATTTTTCATCTACTGCCTGCTATTTTCTAGTGAGTGGTATTCAAATTTATCAACATATATTAAAGTTAAATCATCACTCTTTTCAACTACTCTATTTTGAGCATCAATAGTATAATGATAATTATAGGACGTTTCAGGTTGATAATAATCATCTCCTTGAAAGGCAGATATTGTCTTAACTCTATAAATATTTTTATAGTACGGCCTGGCTTGAACCGATAACATTCCTATTGATTTTAATAGACTGTACGGATTAAAAACATTTGTATCATAATCTGAAAACCTAACAAAACCTCCCCTTCCATTATCAAAGGAAATAATATTTTGATTAGCATCATAATGATATTTTCTACATTGTATGTGGTTATTATAATAGCCATATCTGGATTCCATTAACAGATCATTTAAATAAATATATTCATATATTTTTTCACCAATAACGTTAAAAACTTCTGCAATAACATTATCTCCATCATTATGCCATACAACACTCATGTAAACAACATTATCTTTTATTTCTTTAATTAATCTTCCATTTACATCATACTCATAAAAAGATACTGAACTGTTTTGTGGATCATCCGGATCCGTATATATCGATTTAACAACTTTTCCACTTCTATCAAAATAAAAATCAACTGTAGAAAGAAGCTCGTTGGTGTCTTTAAGATATGAAGAGAATCTACAAGATGAAAAAATAGGTGGTTGATATGAAATACCAATAGAAGAATGCGGTTGATTTGAAAGATGAAGATTATGTACCCTAGGATAAATTGGTTCTTTCTTACAACTAATCAGTAATAAAATACTCCATATAAAAATAATTTTTTTCATAACTTGTGTTTTTATTGTTTTATAATAACATAATTTGTTATTTATCAATATATTACGAATTCACCTTACAAATTTACAAAAAAAAAACAATATGTTTAATCCCTCATTTGAAATATCCCATTTCCTAAAAAAACTATCTAGGTACAACTTTTAACCCAACAAGCATATTTTGCTTCCACATAATCTTAGGGAAAGGTGGTTTGTCAAGAGCTTTTACATTGATAGAATCCGGCAAAACGTAGTATTTATAAAAAGTTCTTTCAGAAAAATGCTTATTGTGTTTAGGTCCTAAACTTATTGACAAATTTTTATTAAGATGTTTGTTATCTGGATTTAAGCACGTGATGTATTCCAAACCTGCATATAAGCCCGATGACGGCCAGCTCAAACCATCCGTGTTCTTAAACTCGTATTTAATAAGTTTTTGTTTGTGCGTAATTTTTATAGGTGGACTTGAAAAAATTACAATAAAATTTTTGTTGTCATCTTTCCGGTAAACATTAATTCTAACGTAAGCAATATTATTATGCGACAAACATTCATTTTCTTTATTATAGTAAACCAATGGATTCTTTCTCACAAAACTGATTTCTTTAATCGTAGCATCAACATACTTCTTTTCAGGCACAATCAATACCATAATCTCATGTTTCTGATAAAGTTCAAAATAATGATGTCCCCTTTTAACCGGTTTGAGATTTACCGTTTTTTGCTTGGCATTTATAACAACCTCAGGTAAGACATAATTTAGGTTTTCTAAAAAAATCGTATCTTTTACCTCTCTCTTTTCCAAGAGCTTTTCCCTATATCCCAAATAAGTTACCGAAAATTGTTCTTGTGAAACGTCATTCAATTCAAAAGCCCCGTTTTCATCGGTATAAAAACCTTTATAATTAAATTTGACAAAAGCAAAAGCTAAAGTTTCACGTGTTTCCTTGTCTGCTACAAACACCTTCTGCGCAAAAGAATGCAGCATACAAAAGTAGCCGATAACCACAACAAGAATTTTCATAGTATAACATCGTGTATTTTTCAAAAATAATGAAAATAATAATAACCCGTCAACCTTATTCAGGGATTTGCAATTTTTAACTATAAAAATGTCTCCGGTTTATATTAACCTGTTCATTAATTTACTATAATCATGCCACCCCTTTGGGGTTCAAATTTTTATAAACTTTTAACTTTATGAACTTTCAACTTTCAACTTTCAACTTTCAACTTTTAACTTTCAACTAATTAATGTATTTTTGCCAAAACCAAAACAACACACCTATGATTTTAATAGCAGATGCCGGCTCTACCAAAACCACTTGGATGATGCTCAACAACGAACGCATGATTATCGGAAAATTTGAATCCGGTGGCTTAAACCCGACTGTTTTTGACCCCGAAACCATGAGCAAAAACATTGCCCGCAATAATGAGATTTTGCAGCATGCTCATTACATCAAAAACATTTACATGTATGCATCGGGCGTTGATGATGAAGCAGCTCGTGAAAAATTAGAAAAAGTCTTATCAAGCATTTTTGATAAGGCAAACATCAGCATCTACTCTGACATGTTGGCAGCTGCCCGTGCTACTGCCGGCAACGATCCCGGCTTGGTTTCCATTCTCGGCACCGGTTCCAATTCGTGCTATTATGACGGCAAAGAGATTGTCAAAAGTATAGGTTATATGGGCTACCTGCTTATGGACGACGCTTCAGGCAATTGGTTTGGCAAGCAACTGCTTCGCGACTATTTTTTCAAAAGAATGCCAAAGCAAACCAGACAACAATTTAAAGCCGAATACAAAATAAACTCCGATAAAGTTCTCACTTCCCTTTATCAAACAACACAACCGAACACCTATTTGGCCTCTTTCGCACCTTTTATGAAGCAACATTATAAAAGTAAATACATCAAAGACTTATTGTATCGTGGATTTGAAAAATTTGTAACCCAAGAATTAGCAGCCTATGAGCAATACCGCGAATTACCCTTACATTTCAACGGTTCCATTGCTTATGTTTTTCAAAAAGAATTATTGGAAGTCATTGAAAAACACGGTTTAACACCCGGAAAAATCGTCAAAAATCCGGTACAAGATTTAATCGATTTTCACGTATAACTTTATGAAGTTTTAGTATTTTTGTCAAATTAAATCATTAAAAGTATGGAACCTAATTTATCCAGCCGCATCAAGACTTTATCCACGTCTCAAACCATTGCAATGGCTGAGCGCGCTGCCGAACTAAAAGCCTCCGGTGTTGATATCATCAGTTTAAGTTTAGGCGAACCTGATTTTGACACCCCCGACTATATCGTAGCGGCGGCAAAAAAAGCCATGGACGACCACTTCTTTAAATATCCACCTATTGTCGGCTATAAAGATGTGCGCGAAGCTATCTGTCGCAAACTCAATCGTGATAACCATATCGAATATACCCCCGAACAAATTGTTGTTTCAAACGGGTCTAAACAATCCATTTTCAATGCCGCAATGGTCTTGGTTAGTCCCGGCGATGAAGTGATTTTACCCTCACCTTTTTGGGTCAGCTATTTTGAGATTGCCAAATTAGTTGGCGGGACACCGGTTCCTATCAAAACAACGATTGACAACGATTTTAAGATAACGCCGGAACAGCTGGAAGCGGCCATCACGCCCAAAACCAAGTTGATGATTTTCAATACGCCCAGTAATCCCAGTGGTTCGGTCTATACCAAAGACGAATTAGCCGCCTTAGGTAAAGTATTGGAACACCACCCGCAAGTGTATGTTATTTCCGATGAAATTTACGAGTATATCAATTTCACCGGTGACTTTGCCAGTTTTGCCGAAATTGACAGCATCAAAGACCGCGTCATTACCATCAACGGTGTGTCCAAAGCTTTTGCCATGACCGGTTGGCGGGTCGGCTATATGGCAGCGCACCCTACCATTGCCAAAGCTTGTGCCAAAATCCAAAGTCAAGTGACTTCAGGAGCTAATTCCATTGCTCAAAAAGCCATTATTGCGGCTTTAGATGGCGGTAAAGAAAAAATAAAATATATGATTGATGCCTTTGACGAACGTCGTCAATTAGTCTATAAATTACTTAAAGAAATTCCCGGTTTTAAAGTAAACAAGCCCACAGGTGCTTTTTACTTTTTCCCCGATGTTTCGGAATTATTCGGCAAAACTTTTAACGGTGTTACCATCAACAATGCTACAGATTTGTCAATGTATTTATTGGAGCAAGCCAAAGTAGCCACCGTTACCGGTGATGCTTTCGGAAACCCTGAATGCTTGCGTTTTTCGTATGCCACCAGCAAGGAAGAGCTTACAGAAGCACTAAGACGTGTCAAAGAAGCACTAAAATGACAAGCACTTGTATCAAGTAACAAGTAGCTGATCAACTTTCAACTTTCAACTTTCAACTAAACTATGGGTATAGACGTAAAACCATATAAAGATCAAAACAGCAGCCGCAAAGAGCAGGTCACCGAAATGTTTGACAATATTTCGGGAAATTATGATTTTATGAACCGGCTGATGACTTTTGGTATAGATGTCAAATGGCGCAAAAAAGTCGTGAAAATGGTAGCAGATACCAACGCCAAAGACATTTTGGATATTGCTACCGGAACCGGCGATTTTGCCATTATGTTGGCAGACATAAAACCTGAAAAAATAGTTGGGTTGGATATATCCAAAGGTATGCTTGAGATTGGCAAGAAAAAAGTTAAAGAAAAAGGTTTGGATCATTTAATAGAAATGGTTTTAGGCGATTCTGAAAATTTACCTTTTGAAGACAACAGTTTTGATGCCGTAACAGTTGGTTTTGGAGTACGTAATTTTGAAGACCTCGACAAAGGTTTGAGCGAAATACATCGCGTCTTGCGTCCGGGAGGCATTTTTGTCGTGTTGGAAACCTCTCAGCCCGAAAAATTTCCGTTCAAACAAGGCTACAAATTTTATTCAAAATACATCATTCCATTCATGGGACGCTTGTTTTCAAAAGACAAAAAAGCCTACGAATATTTGCCTGAATCAGCCGAAGCTTTTCCGTATGGTAAAGCCTTTAACAATATTTTGAAAAAAAATAAGTTTATATCAGTGCAGAATTATCCGTTAATGTTTGGTTCTGCAAGCATTTATAAAGCTTTTAAATAAATTTTAAAACAATACAATTAACAACACAATAATGAAAGAGTTTATGAGCCGAAAATTGGTTATCGTTATAACTTTACTGAGTTTTACATTTGCACAAGCTCAATACACTGATGATATCCCGAAAAACCGTCCGTTTTTTGACAAAAAGAAGATTTCTTGGGGATACTATTTCGGAATGAATTTCTACGATTTTAAAATCAGCTACGACCAAGCTTATGAACACATTATTCAGGAAACTAACCCCGGTTTTCAAGTAGGTATGGTCGGAAATATTAACATCAATCCTTGGATTAGCGTCCGGTCTGAACCCGGCGTCTATTTTACAAACAGAAAATTGATTTTCAAAAACTTACAAACAGCCAGAGACAGTGTCAGAGATATTACATCAAACTATGTACAAGTACCTTTGTCACTTAAGCTCAACACCATTCGTTACGGCAATATCCGCCCCTACATTACAGGCGGTCTGATTTATGCCTACAACCTTAATTCGTGGGAAAATTCTTCCAAAGACAATGCATCGGGCAGATTTCGTATGCGTAGCAATACTTTTATGTACGAAGTCGGTATCGGATTGGAAATGTATTTGTTTTACTTCAAATTTACACCAAGCATACGTGGTGTCTTTACCCTACAAGACGAGCTTATCAGAGACAACGACCCGGACAGCCCTTGGACCAACCACATTGAATATATGAAAACCCGTGGCGTATATATCAACTTAACATTTGAATAATCCGGCAAAATATGAAAGAAATCCATATTAAAGAGCATTTGAACTACGAAGATTTTTTGGAAACCGCCTTTCCGGATGTCGTAAAACCGCTTTACAAAAAACGCCTGTTTATCATCAATATGGCATTCGGCGTGCTGTTCATTTTCGCTACAATTTACTTGTTTTCTCAAACCATCAAAAATGGTATCGGATTTGAAACCATGCACTATTTTTATCTGTTTTTTGCTGTGCTGTTTCCTTTTTTGGCTTTCTATCTTGTGCGAAAAGAAAAGAAATACTACTACGGATTGGTGGACAAAATCAACGATACACACACCGAATATATTTTTACAGACAAAGTGATAAAAGTAAAAAACAGTCAAGCGGAACTACAATACCCTTACAAGGAAATCAAAGAAGTGGATGACTTACCCAAATGGTTGATTTTCATTTTTCAAAACGATGAAAGAATTGCCATTTACAAACCCAATGCTACACCGGAAGACTTGCAAATTTTAACTGAAAGATTTAAAAACGTCTAGCAGGAATAATAAAAAACATCACCATCACCGTAGGAGCGACCTGTAATATCACGTTGTTTTTTCGAGTCACCCCTACGGGGTTTATGTTTTTAACGTTATAAATTTTCTCATTGTTTCATCTACTACAAACAGGACGCACCTAACGGCGCTCAATAGTATTTCCCTATTATTCATCTACAAACAGGACGCACCTAACGGCGCTCAATAGTATTTCCCTATTATTCATCTACAAACAGGACGCACCTAACGGCGCTCAATATTATCCGTATGTTGTTAATTTCACATCGAAATTTTTCTTTCAAATATTACCCCGTAGGGGTAAACTGTTTGTAGAGATACACCAACCAAACCCAAAATTAGCTCCATAGGAGCGACCCGTAATTAATGTAACCCAATACGGTTATAAAATATAGCGTTATTGTTTACAAACGGTGCACACCCAACGGCGCTCAAAAAAATCTGCCCCCCTACGGACGTATTATCAAACGAGATAATTTCCGCCGGTGCCGAAAGACACACGACGTATATACTAACCATCAAATCAACCGCCCCGAAAGCCGTTTAAAGCGTAAAAACAACAAGGTAGCGGCAACTGTCAAACCGGTCAACAAACCAATCCAAATGCCGGGTGCACCCATAATTTTACTCAAGTACAAACTAACCGTAAAACCTATCAACCAATAGGCAATTAAGGTAATAAAAAACGGATAAATAACATCTTGTAATCCCCGCAAAGCGCCTTGGAAAACCACTTGAAATCCATCTGAAATTTGAAATATCCCTACAATAATCAACAATTTAACCGCTACATTATAAACCGCTTTGGCTTCGGTAATTTTTTCCGGATTGGTATAGTCATCACTCAAGTAGATGTATGGCAAATAGTGTCTAAAGACAATTAAGATTATTGTAAAAGCCAACTCAAACAAAAAGGTTTGCAAAAAAATAGAAGTGGCAATCCGCTTCATTTCTTTAAAATCACGTCGTCCTTTTTGATTGCCTACTCTAACCGTTGCAACTACGCCAAAGCCAATGAATACCATAAAGGACAACGATGCCATTTGCAATGCAATTTGATTGGCAGCTTGACTGACCGCTCCCAGAGTTCCGGCAATCCATACACTTGCCGAAAAAATACCCATTTCAAAAACACCTTGAAAACCGGACGGAATACCCAGATATAAGATTTTTTTGATGATAGG
Organism: Flavobacteriales bacterium; assembly: GCA_027032855.1. Taxonomy (GTDB): domain Bacteria; phylum Bacteroidota; class Bacteroidia; order Flavobacteriales; family Flavobacteriaceae; genus WGBX01. The sequence goes on from JALVLX010000067.1 coordinate 11,902, forward strand.
TTTTGAAGTAAGATACCAACCTAAATTTTTAAAATATTCTTTGGTTTCGGAAACATACCGCAAAAAGAACCACAAGGACAACACGCTGAGACCGCGCGCAATCAAAGTACCGTAAGCCGCACCGTAAATACCCATAGCCGGAAAACCGAGCTTACCGAAAACCATACCGTAACTCAATACAATATTAATCACATTGGCAATCAACCCGGCAATCATCGGGTAAGTGGTCAAAGACATACCGTCTGAAAATTGTTTTAAGGATTGGAATATCATCACAAACAACAACGAAACCCCGACAATACGAATATAAGGCACCGACAACGCAATAACTTCCGGTGGTTGGTGTGCCAACGATAACACTTTTGGAATACCAAAGCTCAAACCCACCATAATTATTCCCAAAATCAAATGCAACAAAATGCCGTTGTACAATACTTTTTTGAGCCGGTAATGTTTGTCCGCACCGATGGCTTCAGATACTAATGGCGTAATAGCATACGAAAAACCTATCCCGAAAGACATAATAAAAAAGACAGCAGAATTAGCCAACGAAACCGCAGCCAAATTAAGCGGATCGAGTTTTCCGACAAAAATATTGTCCATCAACCCGACAAACACGTGACCTAAATAGCCTAACATAACCGGGGTAGCTATCTTCAAATTTTGGCGAAATTCTTTGGTATATTGTTGCAACATTCTTCTCTGATAAAAAGCTTGCAAAGTTACGCTAATTTTCTGCTTTTCAAATAAAAAAGACTATGTTTTGAAACCCGAAAGTCAACAAAACATAGTCTTGGTATATGACTGCAAATATTTTTGACAACCGAAATTATCGATTAAAAACAGCAAGTTAATTCAAATTAAAACTTACCACCTTTGTGTTCGTCTTGCCATATTTTAAGTTCTTCCCATTTATTATTTATTGCCATTTTTGCTTGGAAAGGCCAGCTTGCAGGGTCGTGCACTTTATAGTTTGGACCGGCTTTGTCCAAAACAGATTTGATAAAACCAACCTCGGTATTAGACAAATCAACCCAAGTGTAAATACCGGCTTCGTATAACAATTGTTCAATTTTCGGACCTATACCTTCTATAATTTTCAAATCATCTTTTTTTGCAGGTTCCTGTTTTTGTGTTGCAAAAGCCAATTGCAACTCTTTTCTATTCTTTACACAAGCGTCCAATTCACCTTGCAGTTTTTTCAGATCAGAATTTTTAATTTCTAATTTATTGAGTAACAAATCATTCTTATGTGCCAATTCATCACATTTTTTCGAATTATCTTTTTTAGGACTTTCAATGAGATAGCGCAATAAGTAACCCAAAATAAAGGCGACTAAAAGCATTAATACAATTTCCAAGATAGCATCTGACTTTCCATACGTTTCAGATGTGCTGAATAATCCACTTACTAATATTTGCATAACTTATTATTTTTTGATATAACTAATTTCAACTCTACGATTTTTCTGGCGACCTTCTTCCGTATTGTTATCAGCTATCGGTTGACTTTCGCCTTCAGATTTTACTACAATTCGTTCAGCATCAATTCCTTTATTGAGCAACCAGCTTTTGATACGTTTGGCACGCTTCAATCCCAAAATTTTGTTGGCAGCCGGACGGCCTTTATTATCAGTATGACCAACTAATAATATTTTTAAATCGGGATGTGCTTTCATATTCTTTTCTACTTCATCAAGATATGACAAAATAGCTTTGTTTTTAATGGCTTTTGTAGAATTATACGGGAAATGCACCAAGGTTTTTTTGTCTAACTCTTGAACAAAATCATTATCAATCAACCATTTAATCCATTTTTTATCATATTCAATATAGTATGGTATTTTGGTTGTTGAATCTCCTATCTGTTTTGCTTTAGTAACAATCAAAGTAGTATCAATAGATGCTGACAAAATATTTTTAAGTGCATTAGCTCTTGCCAATCCCAAATTATCAAATTCAGTAGCATTTTCTTCCCCGGCATAATATGGCGTTTCTATATGAAGCTTTTTGCCTTCGGCTTGCAATTCTTTGATAGACTTGATTTCTGCTTGCCATTGTACCGTATCGTGAATAACAGGATCTGACTTGCCTCGCAAAAAATAAATTAGTGAATGCGCCACTTTTTTAATAGGCGTCACTTCTTTTTTTTCTTCCTTTACTTCAGGTTTGGTGACCACATTTGTTTTATCCGGTTGCCCTTCACAAAAACCTTTAATTTTACACACATACCAATAGGTACTACCACTTCCCCAAAGCAAAAACAAGAAAAAAATGAGTAATGATCTTAAGTTCATATTTGAAATTTTATGTAATCATAATTGATAGACGCTGTAAAGTTATGAATATCTGATTAAAAATCCAAAAGTTTTTTCGTATTTCATAAAAAATAAGGCTTTTTGTTAATGTTTGATATTGTTAAAATGACAAAAAATGCTGTAAAATTTAATTTCTAATATTGAAAAAACTGACTTCCTCATTCCTCATTCCTCATTCCTCATTCCTCATTCCTCACTCCTCATTCCTCATTCCTCGCTCCTCATTCCTCATTCCTCACTCCTCATTCCTCACTCCTCATTCCTCGCTCCTCATTCCTCATTCCTCGCTCCTCATTCATCAATTCCTCAATTCCACACTTATTCATTCAAACAAATCTTGTATATTTGCAGGAGTTTTTAAAAGCCGAAAAGTATGTTTGATAATTTAAGTTCAAAATTAGATAAAGCCCTACACGTATTAAAGGGACACGGACGCATCACGGAAGTCAACGTTGCCGAAACCATGAAAGAAGTGCGCCGTGCATTACTC
>JALVLX010000068.1 GCA_027032855.1 Flavobacteriales bacterium
CTCAAGTCTTCAGGTGTAGGCTTTTTATGTTTGCCATAGAGCGAAATGATAGGCAATCCGGTTTTCTTATCTTTTGAATTGGCTACATGCTCACCCGCCGATGCTTTGCCACGAAAACCGTGTTCCGGTGCAAAAACTTTTACAATATGAACGCCACGTTGTAACAATGTATCAACCAAATGCGTTCCGTTTATTTCAGAAGTTTGATTACCAACAATAGCAACGCGTTTATTCTTAATTAAAGGTAAATAAGCTTTCATATCATATGCTCCGGGCAAAATCGTCGTGTTTTGTTCGTATTTTTGAAACGAAATCTTTTCTTTTGACGAACTTTTACACGAAAAAAAGAATAAAAATAGGACAATACTTAATAAATATGTATTTTTGGCATGCATAAATTCCGGTATTTTGAATAGTAATTTTTTTATTGCCAAACGCCTCATACGTTCGGGAGACCACAAAAATAAGATTTCTTCCCCGATTATTAAAATCGCCATCACTTCTATTGCGATTGGTGTTATCATTATGTTGATTTCAATGGCAACCGGTTTTGGTTTGCAACATAAAATCCGAGAAAAAATATCGGCGTTTTCAGGTCATATAATTATCAGCAATTATGATACCAATCACTCCGGATTGACCTTAAAGCCTGTTTCATTAAAACAAGATTTTTATCCGAAATTTAAACAAATAGACGGTATTAAAAATGTTCAAGCTTTTGCTACCATCGGTGGGATTATCCGTACAGAGCATGATTTCGAAGGGATTATACTCAAAGGTGTAGATAGTTTGTATCAATGGGATTTGTTTAAACCATACCTGATTCAAGGCCGGATTCCGCATTTCGGAAAACACATGAATGACAGCATCATCATATCCAAAACCATTGCCGACCGGCTACATTTGAAACTACATCAAAAAATTAATACGTTTTTTCTACGCCAAGGTTCTCAAAAACCGCAATTGCGCGTATTTAAAATAGCCGGTATTTATGATTCGGGGTTTGAAGATTTTGACAAAACTTATATCATCGGTGATTTAAAAATGGTACAAAGACTTTACAGGTGGAAAGATACTCTGGCAGGTGGTTTTGAAGTAGTGTTAAATAACTTTGACCTAATTACGGAAAAAACCAACGAAATTTACGAAAATGTCCCTTCTACCCTAAATACCGAATCGATTATTGATAAATACCCGTTGATTTTCAATTGGCTTAACATGTTCGATTTCAACATCTTACTAATATTGGTTATCATTATTTTCATTGCCGGTCTCAATATGATTACAACCTTGCTGGTAATGATATTTGAAAAACGCCAATTTGTTGCCATTATGAAAGTTTTGGGGAGTTCGAACAGAAAATTGCAAAAAATCTTCTTGATTCAAGCAGCCTACATAATAAGTATCGGATTATTAATCGGAAACATCATCGGTTTAGGCTTGATATTTTTACAAAAGCATTTTGGTTTTATCAAGCTGAATCCTGAAACCTACTATGTACGGACAGCCCCCGTATTCATTACCATAAAAGACATTATTCTACTCAATGCCGGTGTTTTAATCGCCATTCTTATCATGCTTATGCTACCGGTTTTAGTGATTAGTAAGATTTCTCCGGTTAAGGTTTTGAAGTATGATTAATTGATGAACTGATGAATTGATGATTTGTTGTGCTTCGTAGAATATTCAGGTTTTTCGATGATTGTATCATACTTCGTACATAATCCTGCTTTTAATTTGAGGAAATGATGATTTTTTGTACTTCAAAGAATACTTTGCGTTTTTATGATTGTTTACTACTTCGTACATAATCCTGCTTTTAATTTGAGGAATGAGGAAAAGAGGAACTGAAAAGTAGGGCGCTGAGTGATCCCGATTATCATCGGGATTGTACCGAAGCGCCATTCTCAATTTTCAATTCAAACATTTTACTAAAACCTTCTAACTAAAATATATTTTCAACAAAATGATTCCTACCAAAGGAATTGTCAAATTATCTAAACCCGATAATGAAATAGCTTCAACAAACGTCATAACAGCCGAAAAAACGACTATCATCAAATAAAAATACGTATCGTCAAAACCGGATGCTTGTAAAAAGTAAAATGCTAAAAACATCGTCACAAGAAAAAATGCCAATGACCCACCCCATGATTTTTGTGAACCGAAAAATCTGTATTTTTTAACAGGAAATGCCTGACCAACCAAAGCTGCAGCCGGATCGGCAAAAACAACAATGGCAAATGGTAAATAAAAATAGATATTTTGACCGGTTTTCATGTACAACAAGAAAAGCAACCACGAGCTCCACACAAAAAACAATTCACCGTAAGATTTTCGTTTAACGGCAAATATAGATTGAAACAGTCCCTTCTTTTTTGATACATATAATATTAATGTAAAACTTAAAGTCAGCACCAGTACCACAAAATGATTGTCCAAAAATTCCGGATAGGTCAATGCGACAATGCCTGAACCTACATGTGCCATTTTCCGGGTCCATTCGGTTGAAATATTTAAATAACGATAGGATAATTCCGCTATAAGCATCACACCAATCAAAGCTGCAGAATAAATCAAAAAAAGATAAAAATCATTCATAGCAATTATTTTAACGCAATTTAATTAAAATAAAAATATAATAAAATAATCGCCATAACCGGCACACTCATATTATCAAATCCCGAAAAAGAAATAACTTCAACAAAACTTATTACAACTGAAAATACAAATACAAATAAATATAAATAAGGCTCATCATAATTAGCAGCCGGAATTAATAAAAAGGAAAGAAACATTGTAATAATAAAAAAAGTAATTGAACCACCCAATGATTTTTGAGAACCAATAAGCTTAAATTTTTTTATAGGTAAAACGTAACCAACTAAAGCTGCAAAAGAATCGGCAAAAACAACTATTGACAATGGTAAATAAAAATAAATATCATTATTAAAAGTTTTGAACAGCACAAAAAGCAACCAAATATTCCAAACAAAAAGTATTTCTCCTATCGATTTACGGTTAATATCAAAAATTGAAGGGAAATAACCATAGTGTTTTGAAAACAATAAAAAAACGAAAAAAATAAATGACAAAACAAAAATAACCCAATGACTATCACCAAAATGAGGATATGTCAAAGAAATAATACCGGCTCCAATATGAGCTACCTTTCTTGTAACCTCACTAGCCCAATGCAAATAGCTGTAAGTAAATTCAGCAATAAACAATACTATAAAAAATAACGTACCGTAAATCAAAATAAGGTAGAAATCATTCATCTAATTATTTTTGCCCAAAATAAGAAAAAAAATTGTAATTTTAACAACTCATTTTCACTTTCTTTAAAAGCAAAAAAATGAACAGTTTTGGTAAAATATTCCGTTTAACGAGTTTTGGAGAATCTCACGGTCCGGCTATTGGTGGCATTATTGACGGTATGCCGGCAGGTATTAGCATTAATTTTGAAACTGTTCAACAAGTACTAGACCGTCGTCGTCCCGGTCAATCAAAACTCACTACCCAACGGCGTGAGGCTGATAAAGTTGAATTTTTATCGGGCATTTTTGAAGGCAAAACTACCGGAACACCTATCGGTTTTATCATCAAAAACACGAATGAAAAATCCGGTGACTATGCCCACTTGAAAAATGCTTATCGCCCGTCTCATGCAGATTTTACTTACGACAAAAAATACGGACACCGCGACCACCGTGGTGGCGGACGTAGCAGTGCACGCACTACCGCAAGCATCGTAGTGGCCGGCGTACTGGCACAACAAATCATTCCGGACATAAATATTTCCGCTTATGTAAATGCTGTAGGCGAGCTTAAATTAGACAAGGATTACTCACAATTGGATTTGAACCAAACAGAGCAAACACCTGTCCGTTGTCCCGACTTAAACATGGCACAAAAATTTATCGACCTGATAGAAAAAACCAAAAAGAACGGCGATACCGTAGGCGGACAAGTAACCTGCGTTATCCGGAATGTTCCCGTAGGACTTGGCGAACCTTTGTTTGACAAATTGCAAGCCCGTTTGGCGTATGCCATGATGAATATACCTGCCGTGAAAGGTTTTGAATACGGTAGCGGATTTAAAGGAAGTGAAATGTACGGTAGCCGTCATAATGATATATTCAATCCTGACAGCTCTACAAAAACCAACTTTTCCGGCGGTATTCAAGGTGGTATATCAAACGGCATGGATATCTATTTCACATTGGCCTTCAAGCCCGTAGCAACTTTGATGCAAACACAAAAAAGTATTGACAACAAAGGAAAAAGCATAGAGTTGGAAGGCAAAGGACGCCACGACGCCTGTGTTGTACCACGTGCCGTTCCTATAGTTGAAGCTTTGGCTGCAATGGTTATAGCAGATTTTCACCTTATACAAAAAACAAGAGGCTTATGAAACATCTCTATCTCATCAGACACGGCAAAGCTACCCATAAACCAATGCCGGACAGCAAAAGATATTTGACTGAAAAAGGTATTAAACGGACTACAAAATACGCTCGTATTTTAGTAGAACAGAACATTAAACCCGACCTAATTGTCAGTAGTCCGGCCGTACGCGCTTTGCAAACAGCTGAAATCATTGCTGAAATACTTGAATATCCGGTACAAGAAATCCAAATCAATCCGGTATTCTACTTTGAGCCTGAGCGAGAGGTTATAAACCAAATAAAAAGTTTTTCCGACAAATACGACCATATTTTTATGGTTGGGCATAATCCTATTTGGACAGATTTGGCTGACCAATTTTCTGAAGACGCACTGTGGCATTTGCGAACCAGTGGCATCTTCGGCACGAGATTTGACACAGATACATGGCAAAATATATTACAGTCATCAAGACAAAACACAATACTTATTAATTAAAAATAAAGCTTATGAAAAAACTCGTTTTATTACTCAACCTCGTTATCTTTACTGCCATGAGCATCAATGCTCAAAAGGAAAAAGATATCCAAAAAATGCTACCGGATTTGTTAGAATCCTACAAGTACATTCACCAACATCCCGAACTGTCATATATGGAATTCAAAACTTCCAAACTATTGGCTAACAAAATGCGCAGTTACGGTTTTAAAGTCACTGAAAATTTTGGAGGCACAGGTATTGTAGCTATCATGAAAAACGGTAAAGGTCCAAAAATATTGATACGGACTGACATGGACGCCTTACCAATCTTAGAAAAAACCGG
>JALVLX010000069.1 GCA_027032855.1 Flavobacteriales bacterium
TTGGTTTCACAGTAATTATTTTTTATGACTTTACCCTACTATAGCCTCTATCTTGTTGTTACAAAAGTATAAATTATCAGGCATAATTTACGGGTTTAATATTAAATATTGACAAAGTTTTTCTTCTGAGTATTATATTTTGTTTAAAAACTAACCGCTTTTTACAAAAATATTCTAATTTTTTACTTGTTATTGTCGAAATTGAATAATTTTTTCCTTTTCTTTTTGTATATTTGCAATTATTAACTAAAAAATTTATTGTTATGATGAACTTTATTATTTTTATAATTATTGGTGCAATTGCCGGATGGTTGGCAGGTAAATTGATGAAAGGTGGCGGTTACGGATTTGTAATGAATGCCATTCTGGGTATTGTTGGTGGTTTAGTCGGTGGCTGGTTATTTGATATTCTGGGAATCAGTTTAGGTGGTAGTATAGGCCCGTTTATTACGTCAGTTATTGGAGCCATAGTTATAATCTATGTTGCAAGCCTATTAAAAAAATAAAAAGGTTTTACAAAAAAAAGTGGCTTTGACAGCCACTTTTTTTCATATTTACAATAAAATATCAACCTGTTCAATTTACATTCGCTCAGGTACTTCAATTCCCAGTAATTTAAATCCGTTTTTAATAGTATCACCGACTTTTTTGGATAATTTTACTCTGAAAATCCTCTCATTTTCATCGTCAGCAGCTAAAATAGGGACACTTTGATAAAAACTGTTGTACTGCTTGACCAAATCGTAAGTGTAATTGGCAATCACACCGGGATTTTGTTGCTCGGCTGCCGATTGAATAGCTTGCGGAAAGGCTTCCAACAATTTGATGACTTCTTTTTCTTTGTCTTGTAAGCTGTTGATTTGATACGATTTCTCTATCAAATCACCTGCTTTACGCAAAATGGATTGAATCCGTGCATAAGTATATTGGATAAACGGTCCCGTGTTCCCTTGAAAATCAATAGTTTTTTTCGGGTCAAACAAAATAGTACGCTTCGGATCAACTTTTAAAATGAAATATTTCAAAGCACCCAACCCGATAATACGATACAAATGTTCTTTTTCTTCATCGCTGTAACCTTCGAGCTTACCCAATTCTTGAGAAATCTCTCTTGCGGTTTTGGTCATTTCAATCATTAAATCATCGGCATCGACCACCGTTCCTTCTCGTGATTTCATTTTACCGTCCGGCAATTCGACCATGCCGTAAGATAAATGATACAGCTTATCCGCCCACTCATAACCCAACTTTTTCAAAATCAAAAATAAGACTTGAAAATGGTAATCCTGCTCATTACCAACCACATAGATATGACTGTCAATATCAAAATCTTCAAAACGTTTGATAGCCGTTCCGATGTCTTGCGTCATATAAACCGATGTACCGTCTGAACGCAACAACAATTTTTCGTCCAAACCCTCGGCTGACAAATCAGCCCAAACGGAACCGTCCGGTTTGCGGTAAAAAATACCTTTTTTCAGCCCTTCTTCAACAACTTGTTTTCCTAACAAATAGGTTTCACTTTCGTAGTAATTTTTATCAAAACTAACACCCAGATTTTTGTAGGTTTCGTTAAAACCTTCATACACCCAGCCGTTCATCTTGTGCCATAACGCCATCACTTCGGGGTCTTTGGCTTCCCATTTGCGTAGCAT
>JALVLX010000070.1 GCA_027032855.1 Flavobacteriales bacterium
AATCGCCTTTATGCCATTGGTCTTTATCACTATGTTTCAATAAAAGATTATGCAGATTTTTTATGTTGCTTTCTGTTATTTCAATTTCATTATAATTTTCTGTTATTAGTTCTAAAACTTCAAAATACCCGACAACTTCTTGTGCATCTCTTTCTTCAATTTTTGTAATTTCAAGATTGTTTAATAATGCTTTAACTTCTTCATTGCTCATTTTAGAGCCTTCTATCCTTGTTGAAGCGCCTACACTTCTGACTGTTGCTATATTTTTAAGTTGTTTTAAACTTTGCCCTTCACGTTTTTCAATAGTTGACCACGAAGCATCAAATCTATCAATTTTACTAACAGTTTTTAGTAAATTCCAATCCAATTTTAATTGAAATATGTAAACTTCATCATTCATACCGCAAAAATACAAAATTTAATTAAAATGATACGATATGATACGGAAATATTCGATTATGATACGATTTCTTTAAATACTGCACAACAATTGAATATAATCACTTTCCCGAACAATAATAACTACAATTCTGCCTTAATACCCTTAGCATTACGGTCAATTTTTCGAAGTAATCCCAATAAAACTTTTCCGGGTCCTACTTCAATAAAATCAGTAGCGCCGTCGGCAATCATTTGTTGTACGCTTTGGGTCCAGCGTACCGGTGCGGTCAACTGTTTATTGAGGTTTTCTTTGATTTTGTCCGGCTTGGTTTCGGCTTTGGCGGTCACGTTTTGATAGATGGGTGCGATAGGAGCTTTAAAGTCGGTTTCGGCAATAGCTTTTGCCAATTCTTCACGTGCAGGTTCCATCAAAGGGGAGTGGAAGGCGCCACCTACGGGTAGCAATACGGTACGGCGTGCACCTGCTTCCAATAAAGCTTCATTAGCGCGTTTTACTGCTTCGGTTTCACCGCTAATCACCAATTGACCCGGGCAGTTGTAATTGGCAGGCGCAACAATACCGTCAATTTTACGACAAACCGCTTCAACGGTGTCGTCATCGAGGTTTAAAATGGCAGACATGGTCGAATCGACCAGTTCGGTTGCTTTTTGCATGGCTTCGGCACGTTTGGAGACCAAAAGTAAGCCGTCTTCAAAACGCAAAGCTTTGCCGGCAACTAAAGCTGAAAATTCGCCTAAAGAATGTCCGGCTAGCATATCCGGTTTGAACTCATCGCCTAATAATTCTGCCGAAATAACAGAGTGTAAAAAAATAGCCGGTTGTGTCACACGGGTTTGTTTCAGGTCTTCGGCTGTGCCTTCAAACATGATTTTGGCTATATCAAAGCCCAGAATATCATTGGCTTGCGCAAAACGTTGTTTGGCTAAGTCGTATTTATCATAAAGATCTTTACCCATTCCTTCAAATTGGGCGCCTTGTCCGGGAAAAATGTATGCTTTCATAGTTTTCTGTTTTTATTGTTTTTAGCAAAAATACATAACTTAGCCGAAAGTAAAAAGTTGAAAGTGAAAAGTTTGTCTGATGCCCGATAACAAGTGGCTTTTCAAGTAGAAAGATTAACATCATTGTGATTGCTATTTGTTACTCAATACTAACTCATAACTTTAAACGTTTATATTTAACTAATTGTTTTTTTCAATTATATTTGAACATTAAAAAATTAAGTATGAATCTTAAATTTATTTTCTTGGTTTTATTGTCTGTTGCAGGCGTTTTGCCGGTTTTGTCTCAAAACAACAATGCTTGGGTTGATATGTTTTCATATCTGAAAGTTAGAAATATTCAGGTGGTAGGGACAAAAATTTATGCACAATCAGAAAATGCTTTTTTTATTTATGATACCGGTTCGGGAGAAATTGAAAAGTTTTCCAGTATCAATGGTTTGACTGGAGGTGATATTTCCGGCTTTTATTATCATGATGATTTGCATAAACTTTTTGTATTTCATAAAGGCGGATTGATAGAAGTAGTTGATGAACAAAAAAATATTTTCCGGTCGCCGGAACTGGCTTACAATCAATTTGTTTCTATTGAAAAAAAGAAGTTGAATAAAATTGCCATAAAGGGCGATTGGCTTTATCTTGCAACCGGATATGGTATCAGTGAGTATAATTTGCGACGCAATGAATTTGGTGACACCTTTTATTTCCCGGGTAATGCGGAGGTTAAATCAGTTGCTTTTTTTGACGGTAATATTTTTGCGGCTACTTCACAGGGCTTATATTATGCCGACAGCACTGCTAATTTGATTGACATGAGTGTTTGGACAAAAATTGACAATGCCGTATGGAATGATTTGGTTGTTTTTAATCAAAGTTTAGTCGGTGCAAAAGCTAATCAACTTTACGAGATAACACCACAGAATTTGACTTTGCAGTTGACCCTTAATGAAAACATCGGACGGTTACACGCAGGTGATTGTTTGTCTTTGGTTTTTAATCTCACGGTTAAAGTTTACAATCAAAATTTTGTATTGCAACATAGTTTCAATAATGCCGGTCTGTCAGGAGAACAGTTTTTTGATGCGGTATGTTATGACGATAAAGTTTATATCGGTACTCAAAAACACGGTATGTGGCAAACGGCATTGCAACAGCAACAATATGTTGAATTGCATCCGGATTCTCCTTTGAGTAATCATGCCTATGCCGTTGATGCGCGTGACGGGGTTATGTGGTTGGCTTACGGTGATTATCGCGAATTTAATCCCTATCCTTTGTATAGGGAAGGCTTAAGCTCTTATCAAAATAACCGGTGGGTGAACATTCCGTATCAAGATTTCAATATCAGTGATGTTTGTTTTGTCAAAATTAACCCGGTCAATACGGCGGAAGTCTATTTTGCATCTGCAAAAGACGGCTTGATCAGGGTGCGTCAAAACCAAATTGACAAAATTTACAATCAAAACAACAGTCCCTTGCAGATTTTTGCCGCTGACGGGATAAGGGTATATGCCATTGATTTTGATTCGCAAAACAACCTTTGGGTAACCCAGATAATGCACCCCGTACTGTTAAAACTTAAGCCGGACGACACTTGGGGGACAGTGGATTTGTCGAGTGTTTTGACTACTCCCAACCAAGATTATCACGGTTTTAGCGACATGAAAATTGATGCCGACGACAATATTTGGTTTGGAACAGATAAAAAAGGTTTGTTAGCCTACAATCAAAAAACAAATCAAATCATTTCTTTGAAATCAGGTTTGCAGAATTCTGCTTATCCGATTATTCAAACCTTGGATATCGATAAAGATAACGTGCTGTGGGCGGGCAATAGGGAAGGCTTAAGGACTTTGTCTGACCCGCAACAAGTTTTTGACAATAATAACATTGAGTTCAAGCCTATAAAAGTTGTGTATGATGATGCGGTGCAATTACTCATGGAAGGTCAAAATATCACCCGGATCAGAACAGACGGTTCAAACAATAAATGGATCACGACGCAGGGAAGCGGTGTTTATTATTTTAACGAAGACGGTACGCAAACCATTTATCATTTTACCAAAGAAAACAGTCCGCTGCCTTCTAACGATGTTTATGATGTAGCTGTTGACGGCAGTAACGGTACGGTTTATTTTGCTACGCTCAAAGGTTTGGTAGGCTATAAAGGTTTTGCGACCGAAGGTGGAGATAATATGGACGATGTGTATGCGTTTCCTAACCCGGCTAACGAAAAACAACACGATTTTGTTACGATTCGCGGGCTTATCGAAGGTGTTAATGTCAAAATTGTCGATATTGAAGGCAATTTGGTTTACGAAACCACTTCCAAAGGCGGAAGCATTCAATGGGATTTAACGGCATTCGGGCGCTACAAAGTGGCTTCCGGCGTTTATATCGCGTTGATTACCAACGATGACGGCACCAAAACGCAAACTACCAAAATATTAGTTATCAAGTAATGACAGAGACCCCGGCAATAGTTTTATCCGTCATCAAATACAACGATACGGACGCTGTGGTGAAAATTTACACGGCACAGACCGGCTTTACGGCATTTTTTGTCCGTGGTTTTTTCAAGGGCAGAAAGAGCCGGTATTACAAAGCTACTTTCCAACCCGGCGCGTTGCTCGAATTAATCTTTCATTTTAAAAACAAAGGACAGCTGGAACGTTTTAAAGACGTGCGTATTTTGTATCATTACAAAAATATTCATCAAAACTTTGACAAACTTAACATTGTAACTTTTTTAAGAGAGATACTTTTGGAAAGTTTGAAGAACGAACAGGGCGACGACAAATTGTTTCAATTTATTTTTAAAAAATTTGTAAGCTTAGACCAAGAAACTTTAGACCCCGATTTTCATTTAAAATTCATGTTGCAGCTGACACAATATCTTGGTTTTTTTCCTGATTTACAGACAGATGGAGCATATTTTGATTTGCAGAATGCCGTCTTTGTTGAACAGATACCGCTCAGTCCGTATTTAAACAAGCAAGAAACTTCCTTATTCAGAGACTTTTCAGGTATGATTTTTGCTACAGAAAAATATAGCAAATTAAAGCAGTTAGACCGAAAGGCGCTTATTGATATGTTGTTGCGTTATTACAGTTATCACGTTTCACAATTTAATACGCTGAATTCTGTCAAAATACTGCATCAAATGTATGAATAAATCATATATTTGTCTCAACTATAAGCAGCTATGAAAAAAATATTATTCTATTCAGTATTTATACTACTGTCTTCTTCTGTATTACGAGCCCAGGAGATTGTTGTGGTTGATATGGAAACGAGCTTTCCTGTTCAAAATGTAACCGTTAAAAGTACTAACGGTAAATTTCTTTTTCATACCAATGCTGAGGGCACGGTAAATATCCGTAATTTTAGAAAAAAAGACACTATAATTTTTGAACATCCCAAATACGAAACATTTTTTACGACCAAGCGCGATATTGTAAAGAACAAATATACGGTTGAATTGGTCAAAAAATATCAAAAACTGGATAATGTCATTTTATCGGTTTCCCGGACTAAGAGTAAGAAAAAGTCCGTCCCCAAGCAAGTAAAGGTGGTTGACTATATTGAAACCCTAAAAGTACAACCTGCAACAGCCGCCGATTTGTTGGAAGATGCCGGAAATATCGTTGTGCAAAAAACACAAGGTGGTGCCGGTAGTCCGGTAATCAGAGGCTTGGAAGCCAACAGAGTTTTGTTGGTTATTGACGGCATCCGGCTCAACAATGCGATTTC
>JALVLX010000071.1 GCA_027032855.1 Flavobacteriales bacterium
CCTGAATATAACGGTTACAAAGTTTATTGGAATGACGGGGCGCAAATTGTGCCACCTCAAGATAAAGAGATTGTTGATGAAATCAATAGTGTCAGTTTTGATGAAATCAAATTTACTCCCAATGAAGATCTGTTAACTTACGTCGGTACAGAGTTGGATGATGCTTTCTTTAAGGCTTCAATTGCATACGGCACTTTTGATGCGCCTGATCGCAGTAATATCAAAATTTTGTTTACCTCTTTGCACGGGACTTCCATCAAATTGATGCCGGAAGCTATGAAACGTGCCGGTTTTTCTGATTTTAATATCGTTGAAGAGCAAATGCAACCCGACCCGGAGTTTTCAACCGTAAAATCACCCAACCCCGAAGAGCCGGAAGCTTTTACCATTGCTTTGAAAAAAGCGGACGAAATAGGTGCTGATTTGATTTTAGCCACAGACCCCGATTCTGACCGGATAGCCGTTGCTGTCAGAGAACCCGATGGCAAAATGCGACTACTCAACGGTAACCAAACCATGGCTGTGATGGTTGCTTTTTTAATCCGCAAATGGAAAGAACAAGGTAAACTCAAAGGCAAAGAATTTATTGGCTCAACGATTGTGTCAACCGATATGATTAAGAAAATAGGAGCTGCTGACAATGTGGAAGTCAAAATTGGGTTGACCGGTTTTAAATGGATAGCTAAAATGATTCGTGAAGCTGAAGGAAAACAAGATTTTATAGGTGGTGGCGAAGAGAGTTTTGGGTTTATGGTTGGCGATTTTGTGCGTGATAAAGATGCTATAACAGCCGGTTTGTTGGCAGCGGAAATTGCTTCGGAAGCCAAGTCTAACAACAGCTCGTTTTTTGAAGAATTGCTCAAATTGTACAAACAGCACGGTTTTTATAAAGAAGATTTGGTGTCATTGGTTAAAAAAGGTATTGAAGGACAAGAGATTATCAGTAAAATGATGCACGATTTTAGAAACCATCCACCTCAAAGTTTTGATGGCTCGCCGGTAGTTCGTATTGAAGACTACAAAACTTCCGTAGCTAAAAATATCAAAGACGGCACAGAAGAAACCATAAAAGTTGAAGCTTCCAATGTGTTGATTTTTTATACGGAAGACGGTAGTAAAATCGCCATGCGCCCAAGCGGTACCGAGCCTAAAATCAAATTTTATTTCAGTGTAAACAAACCGGTTGTTGATTTGGAAGATTACAAAACAACCGAGCTGGAACTGGATGCCAAAATAGAACGTCTTAAAAAAGATTTAAGTTTATAATATGGATAAGCGCATCAAACAGACTTTTTTTAAGTACATAAAACCTTACAAAAAATTTGCTTTCTTAAGCATAGGCAGTAATATTTTGTATGCGTTATTTTCTACTTTGGCTTTTGTTGTTTTTATGCCGTTGCTCAATATTTTGTTTGAAAAAGAAAAGCAAGAAACAGTTGTCAAGCCCGTTTGGCAGGGTTTTATGCATTTCAAAGATTATTTAAACAATTATCTCAATTACTATTGGGTTTCTTATATCAATGAACACGGTTATATGTCGGCATTGTCGTTTATTATGATTATAACGGCAGCAATAGTTTTGCTTAAAAATGTGTTCAATTATTTAGCCATGTTTTTCATGACTTTTTTGCGCAATGGTGTCTTAAAAG
>JALVLX010000072.1 GCA_027032855.1 Flavobacteriales bacterium
ACTTAAAGCAAATACAAAAGAAAATAAACAATAGACCTAGAAAAAAATATGGTTATGTAAAACCTGTTTATTTATTTTTTAATTTTATCAATCAAAAAGTTGCATTTGGGGGTTGAATCTACCCTTGATACTTGCTACTTGATACTTGCTACTAATTAACTTTTTTTTCCTAACTTTAACCGATTTTAATTTTCTTATTATGACATCATTCCAAAAACTTATCATAGCGCTACTATTGATAGCTATTCCGGTAAGCATGCCGGCTCAAAAGAAACACAAAAAAGCAACAAAAGACAATACTATTGCCCAAACTATTGGCGGATTAAAATTCCGTAGTATCGGACCGGCTTTTTCGTCAGGACGTATAGCAGACTTTGCTGTTAATCCCGATAACCCGGCTGAATATTTTGTGGCAACTGCCGCAGGACATGTTTGGAAAACAGACAATAACGGTTTTAGTTTCAAACCGGTTTTTGACAAACACGGCGCTTATGCTACAAGTTATATCGTCTTGTCACCAAATAATCACAATGTTGTTTGGCTCGGCACAGGTGAAAACAACCACCAACGCGACTTGGGCTACGGCAACGGTGTTTACAAATCGGTGGACGGTGGTAAGTCTTGGAAAAATATGGGGTTAAAAAAATCTTTTCATATCGGCATGATTGATATTGACCCACGTGACGATAATACGGTTTTTGTAGCTGCCGAAGGCTCTATCTGGGGACCTGGTGGTGACCGCGGTTTATACAAAACGACCGATGGCGGTAAAACTTGGAAAAAAGTTTTGGATATCAGTGAAAATACCGGTGTTAACAATGTCGTGAGAGATCCGCAAAATCCGGATATCCTTTATGCCACTTCCGAACAACGCCGGCGTCACTTCTTTACGCATATCAGTGGCGGACCGGAATCAAAGGTATATAAGTCTGAAGATGGTGGCGAAACTTGGCGCAAGATTATGAAAGGACTGCCTAATGTTGATATAGGCGGTATGGGTATTGCCGTCTCGCCTGTTGACCCTAATGTGGTTTATTTGATTATTGAAGCCGCCGAAGGCAAAAGTGGTTTTTTCCGCTCTACGGACAAGGGCGAATCTTGGCAAAAAATGAGCGACTATCACAGCAGCGGACAATATTATAATGAAATCTTTTGCGACCCGAAAGATGTGGATAAAGTCTATTCCCCCCAAACTTATACCCGCTACACTGAAGATGGTGGTAAAACATGGAAAAGATTTGGCATCAAAAACAAACACGTTGACGATCACGCTTTGTGGATTAACCCTAATAATACCAAACATATTTTAATAGGCGGTGACGGTGGTGTGTATGTCACTTATGATGGCGGGCAAACTTTCAGGCATGTTTCCAATTTACCGATAGTACAATTTTACCGCGTCTATTTGGATAATGCTACGCCCTTCTACAATGTTTACGGTGGCACGCAAGACAACAACAGTTACGGTGGACCGTCCAGAAGTATCAGAGCTGAAGGTGTCAACAAATCCGATTGGACAGTTACCGTCGGCGGAGACGGATTTTGGGGTGCTGTTGACCCTGTTAATCCGGATATTGTTTATTCCGAATACCAATATGGTAACTTATACCGTTACGATAAAAAAAGCGGACAACGCCTGAAAATCA
>JALVLX010000073.1 GCA_027032855.1 Flavobacteriales bacterium
TGGATTAGTGGTGTAGGCCCTGTAACGCCTGACAACTGGTTGATTTCACCAGCTATTGATTTAACTTCTGCGTCTGGAACCATTTTTTTGGAATGGTATGTAGCAGCACAAGATCAAACATGGCCCAACGAAGTTTATCGTGTATTAGTTTCTACATCAGGAACTGCTATCAGTGATTTTACTGAAATTTATCCTGATGAAACTGTTCAGTCCGGTGGGCCTGACGGTGAAAACTATTGGAAAAGAACCGTTGATATTTCGTCTTATGCCGGACAAACTATTCACATTGCTTTTGAACACCACAATATTACCGACATGTTCTACATCAACATTGATGATGTATCCGTCTATCAAAATACAGTAATTGATGCCGGTTTAACCGACATTATTGCACCGAATAACGATTCAGGTTGTACTTTGAGCAATTCAGAACCTGTAACCGTAACAATTTTTAACTATGGAGGTTCTACTTTAACGGATTTTGAAATCAGTTATTCAATTGACGGTGGTACGCCTGTTGTAGAACAAGTAACCGGTGTTAGTATTGCACCTTCTACTTCGTATAATTATACCTTTAACCAAACTGCTGACTTATCAACTTTAGGTTATTATACCATTAATGCTAATATTAATTTGCCAAACGATAGTGACGGTTCAAACAATATAGCTTCTACCAATGTTACCAGTGGTGATGCGGAAATTACCGTACAAGTTCAATCAGATGATCTGTACGGACAATATTGGGAAGTTGTTGATTCAAACGGAAATATAATCGCTTCACATGATAAATACCAATGGAATGTTGACGAAACTACCAGTGTTTGCGTGATTGCCAACGATTGTTATACATTTAATTGGGTTTATACCCCTGAAGATCCGGCAAGCCCGGGCACTAATACTGTAACAGTATCATATAATGGTACCCAGTTAATTCAAACAACAACTTCAGACAGTTTCTCTCAATATGCCATTGGTGATAACTGTAGTGCTATTGACGCTAACTTGATAACATTGGATATTCCGGGCTATACCATGCCAAATACGGATGTTGAAATCAAAGGAACTGTTAGAAACGTTGGTATAGACCCTATAACTTCATTTGATGTTGATTACTATATTGATGGTAGCACTACATCTGAAGGAACTTATTCCGTTAGTGGTATTAACTTGGCAACAGGTGATTCTTATGATTTTACTCACAACGTACTTTTCAACCAAAGTGTTGAGGCAATTTATTCTATTACCGTAACTGTAAGTAACGTCAACGGTGGTACTGATGGTAACACTGCAAACAACAGTTTTACCCAAAACATTAATGTTACCAGTACACAAATTGAAAGAACCGTAATGATTGAACAATTTACCGGTGAACAATGTCCGAACTGTCCGCCTGTATTACAATATATGGAAGATTTGTATGACAATGACGACCATGCCATCATGGTTACGCATCATGCCGGATATTATACGGATTTCTTAACAACTCAAACCGATTCGGATATGTTGGATTTCTTTAATGACGGTGGCAGTACTTTTGCACCTGCCGGTATGTTTGACAGAGCTTATAACGGACAAGATAATGATGGTAGTTCGGGAATTGATCCCGGTCCTGTTTTCTGGGATGGAGATCCTAATGGTGGTAACAGATTAGCCGAAAGACAAGCTACTCCTGCTTTTGTAGATCTAACCGTTGAAGGCTATTATGATCAAAACACACATGAGTTAAACTGTGCAGTAACCGGTGTTTTCTATGATAACTTTACAGATGTTGGTGTCGGTTTATTTATTACCGAAGATCATATTGCTCAACAAAACCAAGCCAATGCGCCTGCCGGATTTGAGCATAGATATACTTTTAGAGGCACTGCTTCAGACAGATTAGGTGATCCTATTACTACTTCAACCAATGTTGGTGATACGTTCTATAAATTATTTACTTATACAATGGATCCTTCTTGGGATTATAATAATTTGTATTTAGTTGGTTTTGTAGCACATATTAACGCTAATGACGTAAATGACCGTGAAATTGCCAATGCTGTTCAAGTCAAATTATCCGATCTTCAACCCGGCGCTGTAGGTGAATTAGATAAAGCTTCCGTTAGAATTTTCCCTAACCCTACAAATGGTATGATTTACTTGAGAGGTGTAGAAGACAGCTCAGTTAAAGTATATAATCTTTTAGGACAAGTTGTTGTTGAAAAAGAGTTGGCAAGCAACGAAGAAAGCATTGACTTAAGCTCTTTCCATAAAGGTACTTACGTTGTAAAAATCGTTAAAGGTAACTCGTTTGTTATTAAAAAGATTAATCTTAAATAAAATTTGAGTTCAAATTAATAAAAAATCCCTCTGCAGAATTGCCGAGGGATTTTTTTTCGCTATTGATACAATCAAAATTATTTTGCGGGACGTCTAAAAACGTAACGGGTAATAAAAATACCTTTGCCGTCATCTTTGCCGGCGTCACTTTCTACACCACTGAGAACAGTAAACAATTCCCAAACGTCTTTGCTCATTTGGGTCAGTTTTGATGATATCAAAGCGTCATAAGTGTAACAAAAATAAAGTATTTTCATCTTTATAATGTAAAGAAAAAACCGGTTGGACAAAAATGACGACATAATAAAGCTTCTTGAAGCTTGTAAACGCCGCGATCAAAATGCACAGATGCTTGTATATCAACGCTATGCAAAAGCTATGTATCAAGTTGCGGTACGCATTACAGGCAACCTTGATGACGCTGAAGACGTGATGCAAGAAGCTTTTATCAAAGCCTTTGACAAATTGCATACATATAAAGCTACGGCAAGTTTCGGTGCTTGGTTAAAACGAATTGTGGTCAACGAAGCTTTGACGTTATTGCGAAAGAAAAAAGAATTTGAATGTATTGACAAACATAATATCGCAATAGAAGCCGAACCGGAAATTGATATCGACGAGAAAGATGTCAAAATAGAAACTTTGCTCAATGCCATCAACCGGTTGAAAGACAATTACAGGATTGCGATTAACCTATATTTTATTGAAGGATATGACTACGACGAAATGACACAAATATTGAATCTGTCTTATGCCAATGTCCGGACATTAGTGTCGCGTGCCAAGAATAAATTGAAACAAATGATGAATGAGGAGTGAGGAAGGAGGGGTGAGGAAAGAGGAATGATAAAAAAATACTGATAAATAAAAGATAAACAATGAACCTGCAAGATTTTATCAATCAAAACCGAGAAAAGCTTGATATTTATGACCTGAAACCCGGTCATGAAGAGCGTTTTTTGGCAAAATTAAAGCAAAAAAAACGGTCGCAAAAACCCGGTTTTGTCAAACGTCATTATAGGAAACTATTGGTTGCCGCATCGGTATTGTTACTGATTGCAACAGGGAGACAATATTACAAATTTGTCCAATATAAACAAATGCAAGATGTTGAAATACAACAAAGTGAAAAATATTTTTCTGGTATCATACAAGCCGAGATATCGCATATAAAAGCCGGTGAAACGCCGGAAACTCAAAAAGTTTTCAACGACGCTATGCAACAAATAACCCAGTTGGAAAAAGATTACCGGACTTTGGTAAAAGACTACCGTTTAAATCATGATAAATACATCTTGAATGCGATGATTGAAAATTTTCAACAGCGTATTGATATTTTACAATTTGTCAGACAAGAAATCAAAAAAATCAAAGAAACCAAAACCCAAAAAGATGAAACACACAGGGCTTAAAATAATATTATTACTGTTGCCTTTATTGGTTTTTTCAAACCGTCCGGAAGGCAAATTTAAGAAACTAAAAACCATAGAACGCAGTTTTGATGCCAGCGGGATTGGTACAATGTTTATTGATAATACTTACGGCAACATCAACGTGATTGCCGGCAATGAAACGCAAGTGTCTATCACGGTCAACATAAAAGTTGACGGAGACGATGAAGATGCCGTTGAAGAACGTTTTAATCGAATCAACATACTCTTTGAACAAAATAGTTCGGAAATTTCCGCCAAAACAATTTTTGGAAAAACAAGCAGTAACGGTGGTAGTTGGTGGTCGTGGTTTTTTGGAGGTAGTAATCAAAACACCAATTTTAAAATCAATTATACCGTGAAGATGCCACAACAATGGCATTTGAAAATCAATAACGATTACGGCAATATCTATCTGAATAAACTATCGGGAGATTTTGATTTAAACGCAGACTACGGCAGTTTTGAAATCGGGCAATTGTTGGGTAATCACAATACTTTTTCGACAGATTATTTTTCGCGTTCGAGTATAGATTTTGTCAAAAATGCTACAATTGACGCCGATTACAGCCGTATAAACATTGGTTCGGCATACCGTTTGATATTAAATTGTGACTATAGTACCATCAGAATTGATGATGTCAGACAACTGAAATTCAATAATGATTACGGTGCGATTTACGTCAAAAACGTCAAACAAGTTGACGGTACGGGAGATTATCAAACGCGGTCATTCGGCAATGTTGATTCTGTTAAATTTTCAGGTGATTACGGTTCCTTAAAAATTGACGGTCTGCTTCCCGGTTTTGAAATACTTGACCTGTCATGTGACTATACAACCATTAAAATTTATAACCATCATGATATAGCCTTCCGTTTTGAGATGAAACAAAGTTACGGTTGTTTTAAATCCGGCGATATGAGCGTTTATAAAGAAACAAATAACAACGGTGACAAAACAATTAACGCCTACTATAAAGACAGAAGCGCATCATCATTGATTAAAATCAATATGGATTACGGATGCGTTAAAATTGAATAAAACGTTGAATATCAAAAAAATAATATAACATGAGACAAATCACATTATTCTTTTTCTTATTGACCGGGATGGTCAATCTGCATGCACAATTTTGGACAGAAAAAGTATCCGGCAACCGGCAAATTGCGACAGAGACCAGACATATCGGCGAATACGATAAGGTCAGCATAACCGGAGCGTTTAAAGTAAAAATTGTTCCCGGCACTCCCGGAAAAATACAAGTAACCGCAGATGAAAATCTTTTGGAATATATTGAAACCTATACCAAAGGTAGCCGGTTGGTTATCCGTGTAAATCAGGAATTTTCAATTTCACATTATACAAAATTAGATGT
>JALVLX010000074.1 GCA_027032855.1 Flavobacteriales bacterium
GTTTTGGCTTTAGGTACGACAATCCACAATAAGAGATAAATCAAAATAAATGTGCCGTGTGTGGCAAACAATAATACTATAAAAATCAATCGCATTAAGGTAATATCAAATCCGATATAGTGACCAAGACCTGCGGCAATTCCAGCTATCATAGAACTATCCATGTCGCGGAACAAAGCTTTCTTTGACCGATTTGAATTTTGTCCCGTTTCCGGTTGAATATCTTCTTCAAAATCTTCAGGTTGTCCTAAAACAGCAATAACCTCATCAATGTTTTTTTCGTTGATGACTTGTTGCGGATTTTGTTGTTTTTGCATGAGCAGTTCAGCAATACGCGCTTCAATTTCGTGCATCACCTCATCTACGTCTTCGGTTTGTTGTATGGAACGACGTACAGCCTTTAAATACTTCTTTAATTTATAGTAAGCAGTTTCATCCAGATGAAACAGGATGCCGGCTAAACTGATATCTACGGTTTTATTCATTTTTCAGATTTTTTGGTGTTATTTTGGTTGATATGATTAACGGCATTGACCAATTCTTCCCAAGATTGGTGCATTAAATTGAGAAAATCACGTCCTTTGTCAGTCAAGTAATAGTACTTTCGTGGTGGACCGGCTGTCGATTCTTCCCATCGGTAAGTCAGGTAACCGGCATTTTTGAGCCGCGTCAACAAAGGGTAAACCGTTCCTTCCACAACAATCATTTTAGCATCTTTCAATTCTTGCAATATCCCGGAAGTATAAGCGGCTTCTTGCTGACTTAGAATGTTTAGAATACAATATTCCAAAACACCTTTGCGCATTTGTGATTTGATGTTTTCTATCTTCATTTTAAATTATTTTATAAACCTGATTGTTAACGGATAACGAAATGTTTCGCCATTACCGGCTTTGACAGTAGCAACTAAAATCATGATGATACGAAACAAGGATAATGTGCCTATCCCAAATAATAGTATCCATAAGCCGGGCAATGACAAAATAACGCTTACAGGATCCGGGTTATCACTTGCCAAAGCTGATAATACAGGCGATAAGAAAAGTAACAATCCTAAAATGACTATAAAAAATTGATATAAAAACATGCTCAGGTTAAAATTTAAAGCTTCCTTACCGTTTTCATCGGCAAATTGACTGCGGTCACGCCAAATGAGCCACGTAATTAATGGTCCTAATATGCTACCAAAGGGTACGCCTATGAGTGTTGATAGTGCGCTGATATGTATGATGCCTGCATGTGAAGTTTCTTCAGGTGTAGGGTTTTGAGATATTGGTGATAGTGTTTCCATATTACTTTTTTTGTTTTTATATGTTAATAACGAATAATCTATAACTTTGTTACACCAACAAATATACAATAAATAGTATTATGTTATACAAAGTACTGTGTTTTTTTTAGAAATTTTAAAAAAACTAAATAAATTCAGTAGTGGAAGTGGTGTTGAAAACTAAATAATCTATAGAAAATTTATCAGAAAAGATGTTTTTTGATACTAACATATTTTCTATTTCGGAAATATTTTACTAAAAATAGCGTCAAAACGGATAAAAAAAGTTACTTTTACAATACCATAAATCAAAGTGAAAAATGAAATTTATGCCCAAACATATCAATCGTTTTTTATTGTTTCAATTGCCTAGCGCTTGGATAAGCGGTGTCCGGCTCAAAAGTATTTCTGATAACGAAGCTGTTGTGACGGCAAAGTACAGGTGGATTAATCAAAATCCGTTTAATTCCATGTATTTTGGTGTGTTGGCAATGGGGGCGGAAGTGTCATCGGGCATATTGGTGATGAAAAAGGTACAAGATAGTGGCCGGAATATTTCATTATTGGTTACCGGTACCCAAGCATCTTTTACCAAAAAAGCCAGAGGGCGTATCCGTTTTATTTGTGATGAAGGCGAACTGATACATGATAAGGTTGCGCAAGCCATTCAAACAGGTGAAGGAGTGGTGTTTGAATTGACATCCAAAGCTTATGATGAAGCAGATGATTTGGTTTGTACTTTCGTTTTTCAATGGAGTATCAAGGTCAAAACATGAAGAAATCAGTGTGGCAAATAAAAGTTAGGCACTTACAAATAATATTATATCTTTGGCGAAAATTATTAATATTATCATACAATGAAAGCAAAAGTAGCAGTTACAACCAACAAAAACGGGGACAAAATAGCAGAACATGCCGGACATGTTGTGTATTTTAAAATATATGAAATAGATCAAACCGAAGGTTTGACCGGTTCAAAAGTGATCAAAGTTGACAAAGAACACACGCTACACAATTTATTGCACAATCCTAATACCAATCCTGAAGAACACGAAGTTTTGACCAGCCAAATTTTATTGACGGGCGGTATTGGTATGGGTGGCATCAACAAGTTGGCGCATCTAGGTGTCAGAGCCTATATTGTTGAAGAAAAAAATCCGGATGAAGCAGTTGAAAAATTGATTGCCGGTACTTTGAGAGCCGTTGATCCGAGAACAATTGACCATTCGCATCACCATAACCATGATCACGATCACGGTGACCATGATTGTGACGGACATCATCATTAAGAATTGCATTTGGTGCCGGACGAAATTAATTTTAAATCCTACTCACAGTGGGACGGGGTTCACTTTGTTTCATTCTCCATTTTCAATTAAAAAAGTAGTAATTCCGCACCGGAACCGCCGGTCTGTGGCAAGATAATTTTGCCATTATCCAAAACAGCACCTTTGGCAATGTCTTTTTTGAGTAAAATGGCACCATCTAAGTCAGCGTAGTCACAAAGAGGTAACAATTGCGCTGCAGCTGATATACCAACAGCCGATTCTGTCATGCAACCTATCATGGTTTTGATACCCAGTTTTCGTGCTTCGGTCAACATACGTCTGGCAGGAGTGATGCCTCCTGCTTTGACCAGTTTGACATTGACGCCGTCAAAACTTTCGGCACATTTTTTAATATCCGTTTCTGTTCGTACAGATTCGTCTGCAATGACCGGTAAGACAGAATCTGCTTTTACTTTGCGCATCTCATCATATTGGTCGTAGGGCAGGGGTTGCTCTATAAATTCGACGCCTAATTCTTTTAAGATCTTAGAATTTTCAATAGTTTGTTCGGCTGTCCACGCTGTATTGGCATCTATTCTAAAAGGCTTGTCAGATATGTCGCGTAAGGCTTTTACTATTTCTATATCGTGGTCGGTGCCAAGTTTTATTTTGTAAAAAGGCCAAGGTTTTTCCAACATTTTTTTCTTCATGACGTCAATGTCGTCAATGGCAATAGTGTAAGTTGATAGAGGTAATTTGTCAATATCGTAATCCCATATTTGCCATAAAGGTTTGCCCAAGAGTTTGCCGTACAAATCGTTTGCAGCCTCGTCAATGGCAGCAAGCAAAAAACGAAAGTTTTTAAGTCGTGGAAATAAAAACCGGTCAAAAAAATCATCAGGTGTAGTAAAAGGATAAGCTTCTATTTCGTGTTTGATGGCTTCCAATCCGGCTTGCAGATTTTCAGGGGTAACACCGTAATACCGGTTTTGGGTAGCTTCACCATAGCCGGTATGTCCGTCTTGTGATAAGGCTACAATAAAAGTAGGTTGTACCGTATGTACCGAACGGGAAATACCGAATGGATGTGCCATTTCGAGATTATAGTGATAAAAAGAAACTTTCATTTTTTCAATGTTTAAGTTGCAGGTTTGAGTTCCGATTGCCACAATGTTTGGATTTTTTCCAAATAGCTTACGGCGTTTGGCCCTTCCATAAAGAGTAAATCCAAGATACTCAAATTAGGCATAAAATCATGGCGGTCAAGAAACATTTGGGTGTATTGTGGAAATGTATTGATAATTGCCGGTTCTTTTTTGGCATTTTTTAAGAATCTAAAATCGGTTGTATTGTCGTAGTTTTTTTGGTAATTGTCGGTCAGTTCGAACGGCATTTTCAATTCCAATAAATCATTGACAACTTGAATACTTTCCAAATTTAAGTCAATCAAAAACTTGTATTTTTTTTCAAACAAAGGCATTAAATCGTCTTCAAAAAATTCAAAATACGGTGACGTGCGGTAAGCGGTTTCCAAACTACGCCAATGTAGTTTCTGCCAATCAAAATCATTGGAAATTTGTACATCTTTGTACAGTTGCTTGCCGTCAGAATGTGTGTGTTTCACTTGTACAGAAAGCATTTGTTTGGCATTAGCACTTTGGATATACATCCGGTTGCGATAGGTTTGTTTTTCGTAAAAATCAGATACTTCAAACAAAATCTTATCGCCTGATGTCATCAAGCTGTAGGATAAAATGCTAGGAAAATATGCCGGATGAATCAGTTGTCTCATTCTTTATCTTTTTTCTTGTTAAGAATTATTTTACCGACATAGTACAAAGCTATCAAAGCAATAAAAGGCCACAAATATGACACGCGCTTACCTGAACCGCTAACTGTGGTAAAGACACGATTCCAACGGATTTTGTCTAAGAATTTTTTGTTCGGATCATTGTCAATACTCATAAAGATAAAGACAGGTTTGCCAACTACGTGATCAAAGGGAACATAGCCCCAAAAACGCGAATCTTCAGACTCGCTACGGTTATCACCCATCATCCAATAGTAATCTTGTTTAACGGTATATTCTTTGGTCAATTTGTCATCGATATATACATCGTTACCTTTAAGCTCTACTTTGTGTTTGTCTATTTTGTGTTCAGCATCGTGACCGTCATACCGGGCAATAATCCATTTGTAAAAAGGATAGGTTTCTTTATTTAATTGAAGTACATCACCTTTTTTAGGAATGTAAATCGGGCCAAAATTATTGATATCCCAATCTTTGTGTCCCCCAAACATTTCACCTTTACCAATATTGTAAAGTTTGATGTTCTCAACGTTTGACATTTTTTTAACAACATTGAGTTTCTCATCAGTCAGGTTCATGATGTATTCACCTTTTTTACTGCCACGTCCGATTTCTTTGATATTATAATTTCTGACCAAACGCATCAAAGTTTGACGGGTAAAATCCATACTGTCTTTGGTCTTGACAACATATAAGTGTTGCAGATTGACACGGTCGGGATATTTTACTTTTTGACCATTAATATATAAAACGCCATTTTTGATTTGAAGCGAATCACCTGCAATTCCGACGCAACGTTTCACGTAATGCGATTTTTTGTCAATGGGTTTGTATTGTGCAATATCTTTTTGGAAAAAGTATTTAACGGTATCAGCCGGCCAGTTAAACACAACTATATCGTTGTTTTTAACTTTTTGAAATCCGGGTAAACGCATGTAGGGCAGTTGTGGCCACTTGAGGTATGAACGGGATTTTACTATTGGCATGGTGTCGTGAACCATCGGTAAAGCTACGGTAGTCATAGGCGGACGTGCACCGTAGTGATATTTGCTAACGAACAGATAATCGCCTATTAATAAGGATTTTTCTAAGGACGCCGTAGGAATGGTATATGGTTGGATAAAATATGTATGGACAATGGTAGCGGCAATAACGGCAAAAACTACAGAACCGATAATAGTTTCTTTTTCTTCTTTATGTTCCGGATCATAAGTAAGTTTGCCAACTTCCGTAAAATTGACAAAAGCAACATATAACCCCAAACTTAAAACTGCCAGCCAAATATCTTTAGGTTCATTTTTGCCGAAAACTTTTAGCAGTTGTACCCACAAAACAGGAAGCATCAGCAAGTTAACTATGGGGATATAGACAAAAATCAGCCACCATTTAGGCCGGTTGATAATAGCCATTAATTCATAAATATTCAAAAAAGGAACAAAAGCTTTCCAAGCCTCTTTGCCGGCTTTTTGGTAGAACTTAAAGGTTGCTAACCCATGAAGGATATTCAGTGCTATAAAAAAAATGAGCCATTGTGTTAGTGTCATAATATTTTAGTTAAAAGTTGAATGTTAAAAGTTGAATGTTAAAAGTTAAAAGTTTGATATTATAGAATATTTTGAGCTTTGATGATTGTTTACTGCTTCATACTATAATTCTGCTATTAATTTGAGGAATTGAGGATTTTTTATAACTTGTATTTTTTTCATCAACTCATCATTTCATCAATAATTACCCATTTTCAATTCTCAATTACATGCTACTTAATACTAATAGTCAACTGCAATCCGAATACCGGTTTTTGAAATACGGGTAATTGAACCGGCTTAAAACTCAAATCATCATTTACATTCCATTGTTTTAAATGTGCACTGACATTGGCATCAATAATATTAAGCGCATAAGCCAAGATTGTCAACAACATTGCTGTATCCCGTTGCCGACGATAATACTTTTGCGCATTAATCAAAACAGTTTCCGTGTATTGCGGAAATTCATCTTGCAAACCGTTTTTTCTGTCAAAATATGCTTGACGAAAACGTTTGTATTCGTTGTTGTTCATTAAATAAAAATAGCCCCCGGCACCAATACCGGCATATACCAAGGGAATTTTCCAATATTGTTTGTTATAAGCTTGCCCCAAACCGGGTAAAACAGCCGAATAAAATGCTGCTTTTGCCGGTGCTAAAATGTTTATTCTATAGGGATTAGATATTGTATCGGTTTTAACGATTAAACTATCCTGATGTTTTGCAGGAGTAGTCGTTGCTTGCGCTTGCAAATTTGCTAAGCCGGCCGGACAGCTAAAGAATAATATGAAAAATAAGACTCTTATGACAAGCGATTTTTAATATTTTCCAGCTCTTCTTCAGAATTAAAAGGAATGGAAATTTTTCCTTTTCCCGTATCGTTGACGGTAATTTTAACTTTTTGTCCTAAAAGTTTGCTTAATTCTTTTTCCGCCTTTTTGATATTTTCCGGAACTATTTTTTTTACCGGTTTTATTGAAAGAATTTTACCTTCTCTGAATTTTTTAACCAGCTCTTCTGTTTGCCGTACAGAAAGATTATCTTTGATAATTTTTTCATAAAATTCCAATTGAACTGCATTGTCTTCAATATTAATCAAGGCACGACCATGTCCCATACTGATAAAATTGTCTCTGATACCGGTTTGGATTATAGGGTCAAGTTTGAGTAAACGTAGATAATTTGTGATAGTTGAACGTTTTTTGCCTACCCGTTTACTCATTTCATCTTGAGTCAGATTGAGTTGGTCAATCATGGCTTGAAATGATAGAGCAATTTCAATTGGGTCTAAGTCTTCCCGTTGGATGTTTTCAACGAGTGCCATTTCCAACATTTCGCGGTCATCAGCCAAGCGAACGTAAGCCGGAATGGTTTTTAAACCGGCAATTTTGGAAGCTCGCAACCGGCGTTCCCCCGAAATTAGATCAAACTTTTTACCTTTTTTGCGTACTGTAATCGGCTGAATGACACCAAGTTGTTTGATAGAATTGGCTAATTCTTCAATAGCTTCTTGGTCAAATTGTGTACGTGGTTGATGCGGATTGGCTATAATGTCTTCCAATGGAATTTCAATAATATTTCCTACGACAGATTCTGCACCTTTATCGCCTGCCGATTTGATGTTTTCATTACTTAATAATGCGTCTAATCCCCTTCCGAGTCGTTGTTTTTTTGATGATTTCGCCATATTATTCTTCGTTTTCTTCCGTTTGTTGTTTTTTGATTAATTCATCGGCTAAGTTTAAATAGTTAACAGCGCCTTTACTGGTAGCATCATATTCCAAAATGCTTTCACCGAAACTTGGCGCTTCACTCAACCGGACGTTTCTTTGTATAACCGTATTAAAGACCATATCGCCAAAGTGTTTTTTGACTTCGTCAACTACTTGATTGGATAATTTTAACCGTGCATCATACATGGTTAAAAGTAAGCCTTCAATGTTTAAATCGGGATTGTGAATTTTTTGTACATTTTTAATGGTATTGAGTAGTTTGCCCAATCCTTCCAAAGCAAAATATTCACACTGAATTGGTACCATAACCGAGTCGGCAGCAGTTAAAGCGTTGAGAGTAATTAATCCGAGTGAGGGCGCACAATCAATAATGACGTAATCATATTCATGTTTAATGTCTTTAATGGCTTCCTTAAGCATAAACTCACGATTTGGCTTATCAACCAATTCAATTTCTACGCCCACCAAGTCAATATGTGACGGAATCAAATCCAAATTAGGACTGTTGGTTTTGATAACAGTATCTTTAGCTTCTGCTTCGTGTTCCAAAAGCTCATAAGTGCCTGCAGGCGCTTCTTCTATATCAATTCCCAAACCCGATGAAGCATTGGCTTGCGGGTCGGCATCAATCAATAAGACTTTTTTTTCCAAAACGCCTAACGCTGCTGCTAAATTAACAGCGGTTGTTGTCTTTCCGACCCCACCTTTTTGATTGGCTATTGCAATAACTTTACCCATTTTTTACGAAAATTTTTGAACTGTAAAATTACAAAATAAATCGGTATGTAAAAACTAATATTTTTTTTTGAGGAATTGAGGATTTATTGTGCTTTATAAAACACTTTGAAATTCAATGAGTGTTTACTTCTTCAAACTGTAATTCTGCTTATAAATTGAGGAAATGATAATTTATTTATACTTCATTAGTTTATTTTGTTATTTGATGATTGTTTATTGCTTCGGACAATACGCTTGCTATTAATTTGAGGAATTGATGATACATGAGTTGAAAGGTGTGTTTCATAGAATATTTCTTTTTTTGTAAAGAAAAAAATATTCAAATGAACAGGATTTTCATTTTAAAATTTTATTATCTTTGCCAAGTCTTTTTCAGAGATATTTTCGGGATGTAGCGCAGCCCGGTAGCGCGCTTCGTTCGGGACGAAGAGGTCGCAGGTTCAAATCCTGTCATCCCGACCCATACAAAAACCATTTTGCGAGAGCAAAATGGTTTTTATTTTTTCAGACCGCTGAAAGCTTGCTTTCAAGCGGGACTGAAAAAAATAAAAACACAATAGCGTAGCTATTGGTTTTTGTATGAGCAGTCATAGCGATGTAAAGGATTCACCGGTAGGTAAATCCTGTCAATAAATTTTAACATAGAAAGCTTGCTTTCAAGCGGGACTGAAAAAAATAAAAACACAATAGCGTAGCTATTGGTTTTTGTATGAGCAGTTTTTATTGCGTATAAAAAAATTAAACCTTAATATTCACTTCCTGTAAGTCAATACTTGGTGGTTTTTTCCATTTGATATTACAGCCGATACTTGGTTTTTGTTCTTCGTCGGGAATGATTTTACCTTCTAACAAGTAATTGAGAGCTTTTCGCAAGTCTTTGCCGTCATTTGGTAGGTTGTTTTTAGGCGTACTTTCATCCATTCTGCCACGGTAAACCAATTTATCATTGGCATCAAACACATAAAAATCAGGGGTGCAAGCGGCTTGATAAGCTTCGGCTGTTTTTTGGGTTTCATCAAACAAATACGGGAAAGTATAACCAACGGTTTTAGCTTGTTTGGTCATCAATTCAGGGCTGTCTTGCGGATAATTCTCCACATCATTTGAACTGATAGCCACAAAAGCAATACCTTTATTTTGATAATCATTAGCAATGCTGACAATTTGATTATTAACATGTAAAACATAAGGGCAATGGTTACATATGAACATTACAACCGTGCCTTTTTCACCTTTTACATCATTAAATTTCAAATATTTGCCTGATACGGTATCGTACAGTTTAAAATCAGGAACTTTAGTTCCCAAAGGAAGCATATTGGAAGGAGTTGCTGCCATAATTTTTTATTTTTTGCTAAAATACGAAATTAGTTGAATGTAGAATGTGAAAAGTAAAAGGAAAACTTTCAACCTTCAACTTTTCACTTTCAACTACTTTTACCGTATATTTGCCAAAATTTTTCAAACAATATTATATGAAAGCAGGAATTGTCGGTTTACCCAATGTCGGAAAGTCAACTCTTTTTAACTGTTTGTCCAATGCCAAAGCGCAGTCGGCAAACTATCCTTTTTGTACTATTGAACCCAATGTAGGTGTGGTCAATGTGCCGGATCCGCGATTGGAAGCTTTGGAAAAAATAGTCAAGCCCGAGCGTGTATTGCCGGCTACGGTGGAAATTGTTGATATTGCCGGATTGGTCAAAGGTGCCAGTAAAGGCGAAGGTTTAGGTAATAAATTCTTGGCAAATATCCGCGAAACCGATGCTATTATTCATGTGTTACGCTGTTTTGACAATGACAATATTACGCACGTTGAAGGCACGGTCGATCCTGTTAGAGATAAAGAGATTATCGATATAGAATTGCAACTCAAAGATTTAGAAACCGTTGAAAAACGTATTGAAAAAGTCAAGCGTAAAGCCCAAACCGGTGATAAAGAGGGGAAAAAGGAATACGAGTTACTGCTCAAAATTAAAGAAAATCTCGAAAAAGGCATTTCTGTTCGTGCTATTGATTTTACAGAAGAAGAACGTAAAACTTATGTCAATGCCTATCAATTGTTGACAGACAAACCTGTGCTGTATCTCTGCAATGTAGATGAGGGCTCATTGCCTGACGGCAACCAATATGTTGAAGCTGTCAAAGAAGCGATTAAAGATGAAAATGCCGGTATGATGATTTTGGCTGCGGCAACCGAAGCGGACATTATGGAGTTGGATACTTACGAGGAACGCAAGATGTTTTTGGACGATTTAGGGTTAGACGAACCCGGTATCAATAAATTGATTAGATCGGTTTACAAATTGCTCAATTTACAAACCTATTTTACAGCCGGTGTTAAGGAAGTTCGTGCTTGGACCATACCTGTTGGTGCAACTGCACCGCAAGCTGCCGGTGTGATACACAGTGATTTTGAAAAAGGTTTTATCCGTGCCGAAGTTATTTCGTATGACGATTATGTTAATTATGGTTCGGAAGCAAAAGTTAAAGAAGCCGGAAAAATGCGTGTGGAAGGTAAAGAATACGTTGTTCAAGACGGTGATGTGATGCACTTCCGCTTCAATGTTTAATCGTCAGCTGTCATTTCGTTAGAATGAGGAGGAACGACGAATGATGAGAAATCTAATAATATTTGTAATTTGCTTAAATAAAAATTAAGCATATTTCCTTTTTCGCCAATAGCTGAACACCCAAGCAGCTAATCCTGTAAGCAGTAACGGTAACAACAAATTAAACCACTGCCAAAAACGCAGTTCGGCAATCATTTTGTTTTGGTCTAAAAATTTGAGTTTGACTTCTTTGTTTTTCAGACTGATCACACCGTTTTTATCCATTAAATAGTCAACGGCATTGAGTAGGAATTGCTTGTTGTCATAAGTGACTTTACTCCATTTATCAAAACCTAATTTTAGCGGTTGTCCTTTATCTACTTGATTTTTAATGATATCGCCGTCAGAAATGACGATTAAAGCAGATTCGCCGTTTTCCAGAGTATTGCCGGTTTTGATAGGTTTCACACGGTGGTTAAAGGCAGATTTTAGTTGCCCTTCAAGCAATACACCAAAAATTTGCGTACCGGCAGTGTATTGTGTCAAGTCAGGTTTTTTACCTATTTCATCAAAATTGATTTCCGTAGGGACACCAATTTGTTGGGTTTTGGGTGAGCTTGTCAGTAAAATAGTTTTCTTTGTTTTGTTTTTCAAAATTTCTATCGGACTGACAAAATCGAGCATGACCATATCCAAATTTTTACCTACCGGGTGTTTGGCATTAGGTTGTGCCAGCGGGCTGTAAAACCAAGGAAATTGTTCTAATTGCGGTTTGTTGCCAACTTGTCCTACTTTTAAGACAACCGGTGCTGCAATCAGGTCTTTGACCAACTCGGGTTTGATACGAATACCATAAGCAAAGAGCATGTCTGTCAGATTAAGTTCGGCATTGAGAGCATAAGTTTTACCGCTGTACATTAATGTGTCTTTATGGGCTTTAACTTTGTCAAGCAAGAGCATCAAACGACCACCGTGCATCAAAAATTGGTCTAATACAAATTTTTCGCTGTCGTTAAATTTTTCAGTAGGTTTGGCAACAATAGCTAAATTATAATCTTGCAAATCATGTAAAGTTTTGACCGGTTCGGTTGCGACACTGTCAAGCGTAAAGGGTGCCAAGCGGTATTTTTTACCGATACTTCTCAAAAAGTCAGCTATATGTAAATCGTCCAGCTCGCCATTGCCTTTAATGATGGCAATTTTTTGTTGTTTTTGAGCTGTCATCAGATGAATGCCGTTGGTTAAGGCATATTCCAGATTCTCAATACTTTTTTCTATTTGCTCGTCAATGCTTTTGGTGTAGGCTTTTGTTAAAAGTGATACCGGCATTTCACGTTTGCCTTGTTTGATAATTGCCCAAGGAAAAATCATCACTTGTTCCATTTTCCCGGACTTTTGAAGGCTGATTTGAGCCGGTTGCAAGCCTTTGTCAATCAACGAATTGACGTAATCGTCGCCTTTTTCAAGCGGGTTGATAAAAACATAGTCTATATTGGGATTTTCTTGATGAAAATCTTGCAGTAAATTTTCAGTTTCGTTTGCCAATCGTTTAAAGTATGACGGAAAATCTCCTTTTAAAAACACGATAACTTGCATCGGTTCTTTGATTAGCTCAACCACTTTTACCGATGTTTTTGACAGGGTAAAACGTTGGTCGGCAGTCATATCAATTTTGGCATCAAAATAATTTGAAACGACATTAATCAGAATTAATCCGGATAATAATAAGATTATATGTTTAAAATGTTTTGTCATGCCGTTATTGTTTACAAAAATGAAATAATATTTTGATAATCATTTTCATTTAATGTGACGTTTAAGCCTGTAGGTTTGTTTTTATGCCACAAATTTAAGAGTTTTTGTTTGTCTTGATTGCTTAAACCGAGTTGTTCAAATTTTACCGGAGCACCAATATTGACGAAAAAGTCTTCAAAAATCTGTATGGTTTCTTCGGGTTTGATATTTGATTTTCCGGTTAGTAAAGTGCCGAGGTATTTTAACTGCGGGGCTATTTTATAAGACATAGCTTTCATCCAAGCCGGAAACATGACAGACAAAGTCTGTCCGTGCGGTGTATCCCAAAGTAGTGAGATGTGATGAGCCAAAGCATGAGTCCCCCAGTCGCCGGCTGTTGTTCGGGCGTGCATGGTAGTACCGTTTTCGGCTA
Organism: Flavobacteriales bacterium; assembly: GCA_027032855.1. GTDB lineage: Bacteria > Bacteroidota > Bacteroidia > Flavobacteriales > Flavobacteriaceae > WGBX01. The sequence continues at coordinate 13,062 of JALVLX010000074.1, forward strand.
CGGTCGCCGTCCACATCATTCGGGCGCGTAAATCATAGTTGGTCAAATCGTTGAGTAGAGCAGGGGCATAGTCAAAAGTTTCCAATATATTTGAGGCAACAAATCTGTCGGATAAAGGCGCATTACCACCTGAGAAAAATGCTTCCAAACTGTGGGCAATTAGATCGATGATACCGTTTACGGTTTGATTTTTAGGGACTGTAAATGTAAATTCAGGATCTAAAAATGATACGTCCGGGTACATCAACTGCGAGAAATAGCCGATTTTTTCTTGGGTTTGGTGGTTTTGCAATACGGCAGCGCCGTTCATTTCGGTACCGGTTGCTGCCAAAGTCAAAATCACAAACAAAGCTACTTTTTTGACCGGATTGACTTGCCTTTTCATAATGTCCCAAACCGGCTGATTATTGGCGTAAGCCATATTGACCATTTTGGCCGTATCGATGACGCTACCACCACCAAGCGCTACAATAAAATCTACTTGGTGTTGTTGTGCCAGCTTTACAGCTTTTTCAGCATCGTCAACTATCGGATTGGGTTTTATCCCCGAAAATTCAATAATATTTTTACCGGTCTGTTGCAGTTTTTCAACAACTTGATAGAAATAACCGTATTTTTTGACGCTTCCTTGTCCGGTTAACAGTAAGACGTTTTTACCTACTTTGTCTAAGTGAGCAGGTAATTTATCAATGACATTTTTGCCAAAATGCAATATAGTTGGATTATATGCCGTAAAATTTTCCATTACCGAATGCGTTTTTGCAAATTAAAAATAGTTAATCCGCTAAAAAATATAATGATACTCAACATGTAAATAACATCAGACAATTTGAGTAGTCCTTTTATCATGTTTTGATAATGGAAATCCAAACTCAGTTTTTTGAAAAATAAGTCCAGTCCACCCAGTAGATTAAAACTGCCAAGCCCTTCAAAACCGTAGTATAATAAGAAGCTTAAGAATAGTCCTGTTAAAAATGCATTGACTTGATTGTCAAACAATGATGAGCTGAATACGGTAATTGATGCTAATGCGCCAACCAATAAAAAAAGTCCGAAATAGGCACTTATCAGGTTTTTATTATCCAAATGTCCGTCCAAACTAAAATGCCGGATGCTATACATATATATTAATGTAGGAATGAGCATTAAAAAACCTATTGTCCAAATACTGAGAAATTTTCCAAGCACAATATCTTTAAACGCCAGCGGTTTGGTCAGTAAGGTTTCAATCGTTCCTGTTTTAAATTCGTCGGAAAAGCTTTTCATTCCGATAGCGACAATGACAAAAATCAAAATCCATGGTGCCAGATTGAAAAACGGCGTCAAATCGGCAAAACCGTACGTAGGCAAGTAGTAATTACCTTCGATAAACCATAAAAACAGCGCATTAAACACAAAGAATAAGCCCATAGACAAATAGCCG